>JAYUYB010000531.1:0-3589 GCA_043752655.1 Chloroflexota bacterium | reverse complement strand
CGCCTTGTTGATCGGCGCGGTGCTCGTGCGACCGTTCGCCGTGGCGATGGTGAGCGTACCGAACGACATCTCGCCTCCGAGCAAAAAGAGGGGTAGGGTAATGGTACCACGTTCCGCGCATCTATCCGCAGATGACGCAGATGACGCAGATTTCCGGGCCATTTTCTGCACCGCGCCCAGCCATCTTTTTGCGGGGTCGCAATCTGCGCAATCTGCGTCATCTGCGGACAATATTGCGCTACCGGGGCGCGCGCAGCTCGAGCTGGTAGCTGGTGTGGGCCGGCTTCTCCTGCTCGATGATGCGCTCCACCAGGGCGCGGTCAACAGCGGCGAGGTCGGGGGTCTCGATGATCACGCGGAAGGTGTGGGCGGGCACGGCGGCCTCGCCCTGCTCGCGCCGCTCCTGGCCCTGCTCCACGATCCTGGGCTCAACGCCCGTGTAGATGCGCAGGTAGTCGCTGAGGCCGCGCCGGGTGCCGCGCCAGCGGTAGAGCACGCTGGCCTCGCGGATCAGCTCGCGGCGGCGCATGTCGGGCCAGCGGTCGTCGAGGGCCAGGTCGACCCAGCCCGCCAGCCAGGGCAGCAGCTGCTCGGGCGCCAGCAGCGGGTCGAAGTAGTGGCTGATCTGCGCGATCTGGCGATCCAGCGGCCCAAGGATGGCCTTGAAGATCAGCAGGTAGCGCCGCAGAAAGCGGTCGTCGTGGAAGATCGGCGGCAGCAGCGCCAGGTAGTCGTCGGCGGCGTAGGGCAGCTCGCGCTCCTCGTTGCGCGGCAGCTTGCGCCGTCGGTTGGAGGGCAGCACGGTCTGCGTCACGCCGTTGGTCGTGGCGAGCGCGGGCACCTCGAACAGCGTCGCCCACTCGTCCGGAGGCGTCAGCGGCGTAGTCTGCCGTGTGGGCTGCGCGCTCGGCTGCGTGCTCGGCTGCGGCTGGGGGCGCGGCTGCACCTGCGCGCTTGGCGTCACCGTCGGCTGCAGGATCGGCTGCGGCTGCGGGGTCGGCGCGACGGGTTGGGCGGTGACGGGCTGGGCGGTGACGGGCTGAGGCTCAGCGGTGGGCGCCGGGGTCTCGGGTGTGGCGATAACGACCGGCTGCTCAGGCTGGGCGGGCTCGGCGGGCCTTGGGGCGCTGTAGAGCAGCCCGGAGCGGCCAAAGCGGATGCGGTCGCCGTCCTGGAGCCGCACGGGCCGGTTGGGCGCGATGCGATCTTTGTTGACGATCACGCCGCTGCGGCTGCCGAGATCCGTAAGCTGGCAGCCCGCAGGCGTGCAGACCACGCGCAGGTGGAAGCCGTCGGCCGATGGGTCGTCTACGCTGATGTCGGCGGTGGGATCGCTGCCCACGCTCAGGCTCCCCAGGCGCAGACGAAAATCTGCGGGCTGCTCGCCCTGGCGGTAGAGGATCAGCTTGCCAAAATCCATCTCACACCTCGCTCGGATCGCTAGTGTCGTCCGCAGATTACGCAGATGACGCAGATTGCAGGGCGCGCCCGGCGAAATGTTCGGCCATCTGCGTCATCTGCGTAATCTGCGGATAGTACGCTACGGCACTACGGTGATTGCGTGCTCGCCCGAGGTGAGCAAGCCGTCGGGGCCGACGCTCACTTTCGGCAGGTAGCCATCCTGGCCCACCACGCTCATGCGGGCGGCCTCCACGTACTCCACGCCCGGCACGCCCTGGAGCACCGCGAAGATCTCGGAGACAAACAGGTCGCGCCCAAAGGGCCAGCCCTGGCCGTCGTGGCCGCCCACGATCGGGTTGAGGAAGCGGTTCAGCTGATCGATCACCTCGGCGCGCACGCGCTCCGGGTCGCTCTTCGCCTTGGCCCGCATATGCGCCTCCACCTTCACCTGGGCGTAGCTCGGGGCCTCCACCTTGAGCGACGTAGTGAGCAAGCGCCGGTCGTTGAGGTAGGCCTCCACATCGTCGGCGAGCGTCTCGGGCAGGCGCAGCTCCTCCACAGGCACGCGCCGCTCGGGCCTGCTCACGGTTGGCACGATCAGCACGCGCACCGTGCCGGGCGGGGTGGCAGCGCCGGCGGCGCCGGGTCGCGGCTGGCGACAGCAGACGCGGGCGACGCTCTGCGAGGCCTCGCGGGCCAGGTACTCGTAGTCCTCGGCGGTGACGGCCCGAAAGCTGGTGCGCAGCATGCGCGGGGCGCGCAGGGCGGCGTGCTCCACGCTCTCGGCGTCGCGACCGCCCACCGCCTCGACGCGATTCTTGACCCGATCCACAAATGGCACGCCGCTCTTGAGCACGGTGATCTTGCCGGCGCCGACGTTGCCGGAGGCGCCGCCGCCGCTGCGGTAGCTGCGCACTCGAACCTGTGCGCCGAGCCGTGGGATGGCGCCGTACTGGCGCTCGCCGCCGCGCGGGTCGCGCACGGTTGGGCCAAAGCTCAGCGAGCCGCCCACGCTGTCGATCATCACGTGCTGGCTTTTGTCGGCGGAGCCGCCGAACTGCTCGACCTCTTGCCATGGCTCCCAGCCGCCGTCCTCGCGCTCTAGCTCCACCACTTCGTCGCGGCGGCGCGGCAGCACGGGCGCAAACTGCAGCTTGAAGCTCTGGTTGGGCAGGCCGTCGCTGCGGCCAACGATCTCGTCGCGCACGCTGATGGCGTGGGTGGCGCTCACCGTGCCACCGTAGCTGGCCGCGTGGACCTGGAAAATCTTCGGCGGCGACTCGTAGTCGGCCTGGCCGCTGCGGGTCTGCTTGAAGCGGCAGCGCAGCCAGTAGGCCTCGTGGTCGCCCAGGCGCTCGCGCACCAGCCGGGGTGGGAGGTGCAGGGCCACCTGGCCGGCCTGGTTCAGCCCCGCGCTCTGCTCGTACTCCAGCTCGGCCTCGATCCAGCCCGTGCTGCCGCCGCGCACCTTGCAGAGCGCCTCCCAGGAGAGCGGCGGGTCGGTGGGGTCGATGCCGGTGCCTGTCACCTCGCGGATGTCGAAGTCGAGCGCGAGCAGGTGTCCGCTCAGGTCGCTGTTGAAGCCCAGATAGAAGGCGTTGCCGGGGGCGGGCGGGCTCTCAAAGGCTGGGAAAGGCACGCCGGCCCGCTCAAGGCTGCTCGACCAGTCGGTGAAGTCGCGCTCGCCAGGGGAAGTAAGGCAGGCCCGCAGTTCGGGCGGGCGGATCACCAGATCGGTGTCGGTGCTGAAGCTCACCGCCTCGGAGGCGGCGGTCTGGGTGGTGGCCACCTCGGTGCCGCCGGGGATCAGCAGCTCCTCGATGGCGGGCGCGGTGAGCCAGAACGTCAGGTCGGTGCGAGCGGCGGAGGCCTCCTGGAGGCGCACGCCCATCAGCTCCATAAAGGTGATGTAGCTCTTCTCGGGCACGCGGTTGAGCCGAAAGATCATCGTCTCGACCATGTGGGCGAACAGCTCGATCAGCGTCACGCCGGGATCGTGGACGTTATGGTCGGTCCACTCGGGGCAGTAGCGCGGGATGGAGCGCTTGGCCTCGTCGACGAGATCCTGAAAGCGGCGGTCGTCTAGGTTCGGGGTTGGCAGCGGCATAGGGGCCTCCGGCGTAGGCCAGGGAGTTTATTCTTCAGGTATGGTATAGAACGGGTAGACGAGCGAGCGTTCGTCGTGGGT
>JAYUYB010000530.1:0-3590 GCA_043752655.1 Chloroflexota bacterium | reverse complement strand
GTGGCACTCGTGAGCATATCGGCGGCTAGCTGGTTTCAATCCGCCGGGCGGATCAGGGAGCCTTGGAACTAGGACGCGGCGGCGCGGGCGGTGGGATTGTATGTGTTTCAATCCGCCGGGCGGATCAGGGAGCCTTGGAACGGCGCCGCTCGCAAGCGCGTCAGGACGGGCAAAAACGGCGCTGATTCGAGCGGCGTGCTTGTTGAGCGGGGATGGCGTAGTGCAGTGCGAGCATGCGGGTAGTGTACCATAGCTGCGATGGCTTTAGGACGCGAACCATGCGCATGCGAGCAGCGCCAGGGAATTTGCCCCATGCTTCGCCGCTCGATCTGCCGCCGCTCACAGAATTACCGTCACAGGGTCGTGGGGCTTCGCGCTGCCTACGGTGATCACCTTACCCTGGCAGGCGCCGCAGAGCGGGTAGAGACGCACGCGGTCGCGCTCCACAATCAGGTGGCGCCCCAGCTTCGCCCGCAGCTCTAGCAGCTGGCGCCGTGTGAGCCAGCACTCGAACAGCGAGAACTGCGTCCACGCCCCGTAGCCGCAGAGCACCCGGTGGATCTTGGTGCGCCGCTTATCGTCGGAGATGTCGTAGGCCACCACGTAGAGCGTGGTCTCCTCTGCTGCGCCCATACTCACCTCTGCGCTGCAATGCCCTATCGGCTATCGGCTATCGGCTATTGCACATCAGCGCACGGTGAAGGGCACGTAGCGCGCCACCTCGCCCTGCGCGTGCTTGGCGAAGATGCGCGCCTGCAGCTCGATGCAGCGCCGGTAGCTGGCCTTGTAGCCAAAGAGCGGGTGCTGCACTTGCTCGCTCAGGCGCGCCTCTAGCTTCTCGATAAAGCTGCGCCGCGCTGCGTCCTTAAGCCTGTAGGCGCCTAGCTCCTCCACAAAGTCGCCCGCCGTAAGCTGCCCCGTGTTGATCATCGTGATGACCACCGAGTCGACGATGATCGGCCGAAAGCATTCCACCAGATCCAGCGCCAGGGCCGGCTTGCCGAAGCCCGGCTGGTGCAGCACGCCCAGCCCTGGGTCGAGCCCCACGGCGTGGGTGAGCGAGAGCACCTGGTTGGTGAGCACGCTGTAGCCGAAGGAGAGCAGCGCGTTCACAGGGTCGGTCGGCGGGCGCCGCACCCGCCCTGGGAAGCGCCAGGCCCCCTTGAGCAGCGCACCAAACACGCCGTAGTAGGCCGCGCTGCCGCTGCCCTCCAGGCCAAGCAGCGGCCCCAGCCCGTGCATGCGGTCGCTCGTGTCGGCCGGCGGCTCCAGCCGGGCCAGCTCGCGCAGGCAGCGCCGGATCTGCGTCGCCGCCTCGTCTAGCTGCGCGCCGTCGTCGCGACCACGGGCGTAGCGCAGCAGCAGCGTGCGCATGTTTAGCAGCTTGCCCGCCACGCAGGCCCGCGCCACCGCGAAGCCGCGCTCTACGTCGCGGCAGAGCGCGTACTGGGCGAGCCGCACCCCGCTATTTTTGCCCCAGTCGGCCACCAGCGCCCCGCACGAGCGGCCGTGCGCCGTGAGGTAGTGTACGGGGATGCGCCGCTCCAGCAGCGCGTGCAGCGCCGGGGTGGTGAGCGTAACCTCGCCCAGCACCATCACCTGCTCGATCTTGTTGAGCGGCACGCGCACGACCTGCCCCGGCTTGCCGCCCGACGGCCCTACGCGCAGCGCCTCGCCCTCGAGCTTCACCAGGCTGTACTGCTCGGTTAGATACAACGTCGCCATGAGGATCTCCACGCCTACGCCAAACTGCTCCACGCCGTCAGAGTTCATGCAGCGCTCCCATAAGGTCTGTCCAGTGCTAGGCTATCGGCTATCGGCTATGGGAGCTCGCCCTCCCAGCCAGGGAGCGCCGCAAGCTGGCGCAGCTCGTCTGGCAGGCAGAGCGGCTCCAGCGAGCAGTCGCGACACTTGGCCGGGTTGTCTATCGGCGGGGGCAGCGTGCCCGTGGCCGCCAGCCGGTGCGCCTCGGCGGCAAGCTGCTCCACCTCAGCGCGCAGCTCGGGGGTGAAGGGCACCTCCTCGCGGCGGCGGGTGGCGAAGTAGAAGATGTAGCCGCGCTCGATCACGCGGGCGGTGCGCTCCTCCAGGCAGAGCGCCTGGGCGCAGAGCTGGATGTGATCGCTGCGCCAGCGGCCCGGCCGGCCCTTCTTGTACTCCACGGGGTAGAGCGCGCCGCCGCGCAGCTCCACCAGATCGCAGAGCCCAGCGATGCGCAGCCGCTCGCTCCAGACATAGACGCGCCGCTCCTGCACGGCCTCGCCAAGCCAGGCGGCGCCGCCAAGATCCACGCCCTGGTGGCGCAGCTGCCCCTCCACGACATGGGCGTTCAGCAGCATCTCGGCCTGGAGGAACTCGTAGCCGAAGCGGCGCGGGCAGTAGGCGATGGCGTTGAGCATGGAGAGGGGGATGGCCTCGGGCGGGCCGATCTGCGTGCTCACTAGGAGGCCTCCCGCTGGCTCAGGCGCCGGCAGAGGCCCATGCCGCGCGCGGTCTTCATGCCCACGCCAAGGAACAGCGCGGCGTCGGCCAGCATAGCGAGCGAGCGGGCCAGGGCTGGGTCGGTGGGCAGCTCGTAGGCGACGCTGCCCACAAAGCCTTTCTGTGGCCCCTTGCCCAGGTTGATCTCCGTCGACTCGATGCGGTGCCGCGTCACCATCGTATCGGCAGCGGCGACCTTGAGCAGCTCAGCGTCGAGGCGCAGCTCGGGCGGGCAGAGCTCGTTCCAGCGCCCGGCGAGGCTTTTGAAGATCACCTCCGGGGTGGGGAGCAGCGCCAGGCGCTGCCTGCCATCTTCGCGGCTGCCCTGGCCGATGGCGGTGGCGCTCGCGAACTCCAGGGCCACCGTATGGGCGGCGACAGCGCGGGCGGACAGCTCGGCGAAGCTGCCGTAGCCAGCCCAGGCGTGGCCCTTCGGCGCAGGGGTGCCGATCACATCGCCGAGCCGCAGTGTGATCGGGCCAATGCGCAGGGAGGCGTCGCCGGGCAACTGGTTGAGCATGGCCTGGACAAAGGGCTGGAACAGATCGGCGCGCAGCAGGCTCACGCGCAGCTCGATCGGGGCGTCGGCGCGCCGGGGGAGCACGGCCACCGTGAAGGCCTTGCTGCGGGCCTCGGCGTGCAGCTCGGCGGCGAGCGCGGGCGACACCTGGCGCACCAGCTCCAGGAAGAGCGCCTGGGCCTGGTTGCCCTGGGGGCGCGGCGGCGGGCCGCCCACAGGGTGCAAGCGCGCCACGAAGGCGTAGAGGTCGGGAAGCTCGGACATAGCTAGTACAGCTTTCTAGAAGTCTGTTGCGACGACCGACGACGGACGCCTTGTACAGGCGCGCTATAGCGCGCCCCTACGCCGCCCGTCCACCGTCCACCGTCCACCGTCCACCATCCACCGTCCAAAATGGCATTAGGCAGAGAAGCGATAAGCCATGCCCACGGGCAGACCCTGGCCGCCGGGGAGGGCGTAGTGCGGGCCGGCGCAGCGAGCGTTGGCCACCAGGCTTGCCGGGGGCATGGTGATGATGTCGAAGGCGCGCAGCGTGCCGGCGGGCAGGTCGAGCGGGTTGAGCGGGCAGGCGGCGAGGTAGTCGCCCGTC
>JAYUYB010000529.1:0-8785 GCA_043752655.1 Chloroflexota bacterium | reverse complement strand
CCCACGTCCCCTTCCAGTGGGCGGCGGCCCACCGCGCCGTAGACATCCTGCAACCTGATATCAACTGGTGCGGCGGGCTCAGCACTCTGCAGAAGATTGTTGGCGCCGCCGACGGCGCCGGCATCAGCGTGATGCTCCACGCCGGCGGCCACACGGTCTTCGGCCAGCACGCCAGCTACGGGCTCGCGACTATCCCCTGGTGCGAGTTCTTTATCGGCTCGGCCCCCGGTGTCTCGCTGGAGGACGGCTGGCGTGGGGTGCCCGGGCAGGCCATCCCGAAGGACGGCTACTTCACGCCCAGCGAAGCGCCCGGATTCGGCCTCGAGATCCCCGAGGGCTGGTTCACGCCCTTCTTCGGGTGACCGGGATCAACCGCTAAGAGGGCTCTCCATGCGCTTCGCGTATAGCACCATCAACTGGGGCGAGCACTGTGACCTGGCCCAGGCGTCGGCGGAGATCTGTCAGGCGGGCTGGGGCGCCGTCGAGCTGTTTGCCCACTCCCTTGACTGGCTCGGCCTGCCCGACGGCCTGCGCACCCAGCTCTGCGGCCTGCGCCCCGCCACCTTCTTCGCCGGCATCGACCTGCCAGCCAACGAGCGGCAGCTGACGATCCACAAGCACCGCGTCGACTACGCCGCCGCCATCGGCGCGAGTGCCTACGGTATGCTGACCGGCGGGCGCCAGCGCTGGCGCCCGCCCACGGCCGAAGAGTACCGTGAGGTCGCCGACTTCTGCGAGCAGCTCGCCCGCTATGGTGCCGAGCGCGGCGTCGCCGTGGCTTACCACCCGCACACCGCCTGTACCATCGAGACGGCTGACGAGATCGACATCCTTATGGAGCAGACCGAGACGCTCGGCCTCTGCCTGGATGCCTCGCACATCGCGCTGGTGGGCGAGGACCCCGTCGCCCACTTCCGCACCTACCGCGAGCGGCTGTCCTATGTGCACCTGAAGGACTGGGCCCGCGGCAAGTTCGTCGAGTTGGGCGAGGGCACGCTCGGGATCGACTTCGCCGCCTGCCTGCGCACGCTCGACGAGCTCGGCTTCGAGGGGTGGGTGGTGATCGAGAACAGCCGATCCGACGTGTCGCCCCTGCGCAGCGCCGAGATCAATGCGGCCTACCTGCGCGGCCTCGGCTACGCCCCTGAGATGATCTGACCACGGAGCGACCTATGACACTCTCCCTGGCGCTCTTCGGCTGCGGTGTGATGGGCCGGCGCCACATCGCCGGCCTGAGGCGGCTGCGCGATGCCGGCCGCCTCCACTTCGAGCTCGCCGCCGTCTGCGACCTCATCCCCGCTGCGGGCGAGGCCGCCGCAAGCCTGGCGGTCGCCCTGCTCGGCCTCCGCCCGGCCGTCTTCGCCGACCTCAACGCCGTCCGGCGCGGCATCCCCGGCCTGGACGCGATCATCATCACCACGGCCCCCGACACCCACGCCGGCCTGGGGGTCGCCGCGCTGCGCGCCGGCCTGCACGTGCTCTGCGAGAAGCCCCTCGCCCTCACTGTGCGCCAGGGCCGCGCCCTGGTAGAGGCCGCCGAGGCGGCCGGGCGCACCCTGGCCGTGGCGGAGAACTACCGGCGTGACCCGATCAACCGGCTGGCCAAGGCGCTGATCGAGGCCGGCGCCATCGGGCGGCCGTTCCTGATTGTCCAGTCGTCCTCGGGGGGCGCCGACGAGGTGATTATCACGCCCTGGCGCCATAGGCGCCAGCGCTGCGGGATTATCGTGGATATGGGCGTCCACTACACCGACCTGTTCGAGTACTTCCTCGGCCCGGTCGAGGCCGTGACGGGCTTCAGCGCCCAGGTGGACCCGCGCCGCCAGGACGCTGCCGGCGCCTGGCACGCGGTCGACGCCGAGGATCTTTCGGCGGGGGTGGCGCGCTTTCGGAGCGGGGCCGTGGGCCACTGGCTGCTTAGCCTCTCGGGCCGCGGCGAGGGCCACTTCAGCCGGGTGATCTACGGCACCGGCGGCTCGCTGGTGATCCCGCCCGACCGCTCGGGGCAGCCGCTTCGCCTGACACCCCACGGCGCCGCCGCCCCGCTCGAGGCCGAGGCGCTGCTCGCCCTGGCGCCCGACTTCCGGCTCGACCCGACCACCGCCGCCCTGTTCGGCGGCGAGCGCCTCGCGTCCTACGATCTGTCGTGGGCCGCGATCGATGCGAACCTGCTGGCGATCGAACAGGATGACTTCGCCGAGGCGATTCGCGGCGGGCGCCTGCCCGAGGTAGACGGCATGGGCGGCCTACGGGCGCTCGCCCTAGTCTACGGCTTTCTGGAGGCTGAGCGCCAGGGGCGCGCCATCAGCGCCGACGAGCTCGTCGCCGGCACCGCCCACGCCTACCAGAGCGAGCTTGTCGATGAGCTGACATAATGCAGCACTGGTACCCATACATGGAGTTCGGCGCCGTCGAGATCGCCCTGATCGTCGACCCCGCCGTGCGCGAGCAGGCCCGCGCCCTGATCGCCGCCGCCGAGCTGCAGGTGGTCTACCTGCCGATCCTGCCGATCATCATCGAGGATCTCGGCCTCGGCAGCCCCGACGACGGCGCCCGGCGCCACGCCCAGGGGCGCCTGCGCGCCCTGATCGACGAGGCTATCGCGCTCGACGCGCCGCTCGCCATGATCACGGGCCCCAGAGATCCGGGCCCCGCCGAGCGCGAGGCGACGCTGGAGCGGCTCGTGGCCGACCTGCGAGCGCTCTGCGACTACGCCGACGCCCGCTCCGGCTGCCGCCGCCTGCACCTCACCTTCGAGAACTTCGACCGCGAGATCGAGAAGAAGCGCCTCGTCGGCCCGACCAGCGAGGCGGTGGCGCTGATCGAGGCGATCGACCGGCCCAATATCGGCATCACGGTCGACCTGAGCCACCTGCCGCTGCTCGGTGAGGCGGCCCGCCACGCCCTCACGACCGCGGCGCCCCACCTCATCCACGCCCATATCGGCAACTGCGTGGCCGACCACCCCCTCGGCAGCAACGGGCTGCCGCAGGTGGTGGAGTGCCTGGAGCAGCTGCACGCGGTGGGCGACTGGGAGCGGGCCCGCTCTCGGCTCGGCGGCACGCCGATCCTCTCGATGGAGCTGAAGGCGAGCGAGGGCGAAAGCAGCGCGACGCTCCTGTCCAACGGCAAGCGTGTCTTCACCCGGGCCTGGGCCATCGCCGCGCGCAGCGTCGCCTGAGGAGAGCCACTGTGTCACCGATCACCATCGTCGTCTGGGATGCCGTCGGCAACGTGACCTGGGGCGTCCGCCCCTGGGACGAGTGGTCGCCGGCCATCCAGGAGCAGCTGCTCGCAGAGAACCCGCAGGCCCGCTCCATCGCCCTGAGCGTGGCCGAGCTGCTGGCTGCCCACGACTACCGCGTCGTCCATGTCACCTCGGCCGAGGAGCTGGCCGGCATCATCGCCGAGGCGGACTTTCTGATCACCCACAAGGTGCCCGTGCCCGACGAGGTGCTGCGCAAGGGCCGCCGGCTGCGCCTCGTCCAGCACCTCGGCCACGACTACCGCGGCGTGCCGATGGAGGCCGCCCGCGAGCTCGGCGTGCCGGTGGCGGCCACGCCCCTGGTGAACTATATCGCCGTGGCCGAGCACGTCTGGGCCCTGGCCCTCAGCCACCTCAAGCGGCTGCCGCAGCAGCGCGAGCGGATGATCCGGCGCGCCTACAGGGAGCGCTGGGGCACCCACCCTGGCCTGCGCATGGTCGGCGACAACACCCTTGGCCTGCTCGGCTTCGGCGAGATCGCCCGCCCGATCGCCCGCGTCGCCCGCGCCTTCGAGATGCCGGTGATCTACTGGGACATCGTGCGCTTCCCCGAGCTGGAGGAGCGGTACGGCGCCCGCTACGTGGAATGGGACGCGATCTTCAGCCAGTCGGATGTGCTGAGCGTGCAGCTGGCGCTGAACGAGCGGACCGAGGGCATCGTCGGGGCGCGCGAGATCGCTCTGATGAAGCCTGACGCGCTGTTCATCAACACCGCGCGCGGCAAGCTGGTCGACCAGGGGGCCCTCACTGCCGCTCTCCGCGCGGGCCGGCTCGGCGGCGCCGCCCTGGATGTGTTCGCCGTCGAGCCGCTGCCGGAGGACGACGAGCTCCACGCCCTGCACGAGGACCTGTCGGCCAATGTGCAGCTCACCCCCCACTCGGCCTGGCAAAGCCCCTGGACCTGGATCCGCGACTCGCACGAGATCTGGTACAACATCCTGCGCGTCCTGCGCAACGAGCCCTCCCACCACCTTGTCTACCCAGGAGAGGAGCGAGCCCCATGATTGTCCTCGTCGCCAAGTACCACTGCAAGCCCGGCATGGGCGACCAGGTCGCCGCCGCCCTTGAGCGCATGGCCCCCCAGGTGAAGGCCCACGAGCCCGGCTGCTCGCTGTACCACGCCAACCGGGCCAGCGACAACCCCGACATGTTCCTGCTTTACGAGCACTACGCCGATGAGGCGGCGCTCCAGGCCCACCGCGAGACGCCCCACTTCAAGGATATCATCGAGGGCACGATCGTGCCGCTGCTGGAGAAGCGCGAGCGCGAGCTGTACAGCTCGCTGGTGAGCTAGGGCCCACCCCGGGCGCCCCCGGCGGCCCGCCGCCGGGGGCGCCCGGCCCTCTCGCACCCCGCGGTGAAACTGGCCCCTCGGACCCTGAGATGGAGGCGCTGTGAGACTGGTTTCTTTTCTGCTTCCCGGCCCAATGGGGCCGCAGCCCCGCATCGGCGCGCTGGACCCCGAGGGCATGGTGCTGGACCTGGCGGCGGCCCACCGGGCCGCGCTCCTCGACGAGGGGCTGACGCCGGCCGCAGCCGCCCGCGTGGCCGAGGCCCTGATCCCTCCCGACATGGTCGCCTTCATCGAGAGCGGGCAGCTCGCGCTGGACGCGGCTCGTGCGGCCCTCGCCTGGGCGGCCGACAACCCCGGCGCGGCGCCCCGCCACACGCTCGACGGGCTGGCCCTGCTGCCGCCCGTCGCCTGGCCGCCGCTCCTGCGCGATTTCATGGCCTTCGAGACCCACCTGAAGAACATCTACCCGCAGCTCGGCCGCGCCATCCCGCCGGAGTGGTACGAGTTCCCGGTCTACTACAAGGGCAACGCTCGCAGCCTCGGCGCCCACGGCGATGAGATCCCCATGCCGTCCTACGCGGCGGAGCTGGACTTCGAGTTCGAGCTCGGCATCGTGATCGGCCGGGGCGGGCGCAACATCCCCCGCGAGCGGGCGATGGAGCACGTCTTCGGCCCATGCCTCGTCACTGCGGACGAGGTGGGCGATGTGAACAGCCTGCACATGGTCGCCCGCGTGAACGGCGAGGTCTGGTGCGACTCCAGCACCAGCACGATGCACTGGAAGATCCCCGACCTGATCGCCCACGCCTCGCTGGAGGAGGAGCTGACGCCCGGCGAGCTCTGGGGCTCCGGCACCGTCGGCGACGGCTCGGGCGCCGAGCGCGGGGTCTTCCTCAAGCGCGGCGACGTCGTCGAGCTCGAGATCGAGCGCGTCGGCACGCTGCGCAACCGCGTGGTATAGTGCACCGCGTGAGGCGCTCAGCGAGAAACGCTATGCACATCCAGTTCGGCTACTGCGTACCGATCTTCGCGTGGCCCGGCGCGGCCCTGTTCCGCACGCCGGGCTACCCGGCCCTGATCCCCGCCGACACCGTCGCCCTAGCGCGCGAGGCCGACGCCCTCGGCTACGACGCCCTCTGGGTCGCCGACCACCTCATGCTCGGGCGCGACGAGGCGATCCTGGAGGGCTGGACGACGCTCTCCGTGCTTGCGGGGGCGACGGCGCGCGCCCGCCTCGGGATCATCCACCACGCCAACCTGCTGCGCCACCCCGCCGTCGCCGCAAAGATGATCGCCACCCTCGATCAGCTTTCGGGCGGCCGGGTGATCCACTTCTTCGACGGCGGCAACAACCGGCGCGAGCACGTCGCCTACGGCCTGGACTGGGCGGAGAGCGCCGACGAGCGCGTGGCGAAGATGGCCGAGGCCCTCGACCTGATGCTGCGGCTCTGGGCGGGCGGCCCCGTGAGCTTCGCGGGGGAGCACTACCGTACCGAGGCGGCGGTCTGCGCGCCGGGGCCGCTCCAGCGCCCCCACCCGCCGCTCTGGCTGGGCGAGACCCACCCCGCCATGCTCGACCTGTGCGCCCGCCGCGCCCAGGGCTGGAACAGCGTCCCCGTCACTCTGGAGCAGATGCGCGAGCGGATCGCCCTGCTCGCGGCGGCCTGCGGGCGGGCCGGCCGCGACCCCGCGAGCGTCGAAAAGACTCTGGAGATCCAGGTGCTGATCGCGCCCGACCGGGCGGTGCTCCGCGAGCAGCTCCGCGCCATGGTCGCCCTTGACCCGACCGGCGCCGCGCCCGCTGAGACGCTCCGCCCCTTCCTCAGCGGCGAGACCGACGAGCTGCCGCCCGAGGCCGAGGCCTGGCTGGCGGGCACCCCCGATGAGGTGGCGGCCCGGGTCACGGCCTACGCCGACCTGGGGGTCAGCCACTTCATGCTCTGGTTTATGGACGCGCCCGAGAGCGCCGGGATGCGGCTCTTCGCCGAGCAGGTCGCCCCGCGCTTCCGCATCCGAGCGGACTAGGCGGTGGGGCGGTCGGGCGAGACCGCCCGCTCCATCGTCGGTTCACGAGCAGAGTAATACAATGACCTTCACTTGTAGGTAATCATGCAAGTGTAGTGATACCACGTTTGGCGCTCGCTGCCACGGGGGCTGATGGCGAGGCGGCAGCCCTGGAGCGCCGGCTGCTGCGCATGGCGCTGGGCGACCGGGCGAAGGTCGAGGGCCTGATCGCGCTGGAGCGCGCCACCGCACCGCACGCGATTCGCGCGGAGCTGCTCCGTAGCGCCATCGAGCGATGGGAGCGCGACCTGCGATGACTGCAAAGTTTCGGAGGCGGCCCTCTGGTGGCCTGCGCGCTCGCTGAGCAAGCTCAGCTCCCCCGAATTCTGTCACTTTGGCGAAATCACAGCTCAACAGGAGCGGGTGCAGATCGTGAGGGCGTCCCGGGAAGCCGTTTCGTTGGAGGTGTTCGTGCCGGTCGCACGCACAACAACACAAAGCATGGGGCAGCGCCTTTCCGCCGCGCTGCTCCTGCTCTGCCTCGCCGGGTGCGGGCGCATCACCCCGCCTCAGCAATCCCACAACCCTACGGCCACGTTCGTGGCGCCAACACCAAGCCCGGACTCCGTCGCCGTCGCGACGCGCGCACGCATGCCTGCCCCGACGCAAACCTCGCCCGCGCCGACGGTTGCACTGCCAACGCCTACAGCGGCGGAACCGAGCGCGGCAACCGCAACGAGCGCGCCACCCAGCGTAGAGCTGCCAGGGCCGGAAGCGCAGCTTGTGGCAGCGGTGAATGGGCTGCGTATGCAGAACGGGCTGCCTGCCTACACCCTGGAGCCGAGCCTGAGCGACGTTGCGCGCGCCCATAGCTGCGACCTCGCGGCCCACAGCATGATCAGCCATACCTCAAGCGATGGCCGCACGCTCGCGGAGCGGCTTGGCGCCGATGCGGCGCGTTGGAGCTGGCCGAGCGAAAGCATTGCCGCCGGTACGGCCGATCCAGCCGAGGTAATCGCGCTCTGGCTCGACGAGCCGCCCGATGGCTGGCATCGCCGCAACCTGCTCGACCCCGAGCAACGCGTGGTCGGCGTTGGCTACTGCGCGCTCTCGGACGACCCGAGCGGCAATCGCTTTTATTGGACCATGATCGTTACGCGGCCAGCGCTGTGAACCGCTTAGGCCGCGCGGCACCAGCTACGCCAAGTCGTAGAAGAAACCTGCTTCCGCCATTCATTCGCGTATCGGCGGCAGGTGCTTCTCTGCTGGAACACCCCTCAGGCTGTGAAATCGGGCAGCGACCAATCTTCGGTCGCCAAGCCGGGCACAAGCCCAAAATCGCGCTGATTCCGCGTGGCCAGTGTTGCGTGCTGAGTCAGACAGATAGCGGCGATGCGCAGATCCTGGGTGCCGATACGCAGTCCCTGGCGGCGCAAAGCTTCAAACTCGGACGCGGCGCCCGTCGTGTAGGACAGGATGCGTACATGCGCGAAGAACTGGATCGTCTCGCGTGCGGCGTCTGTCTGCGTTTTCGCGCGCCGAATGACCGCCAAACGTCCCTGGAGTTGCGCGTCGGCGCTCACAATGGTCACGGCCCGTTGCGTCACCGGAATGGCTGCCAGACGCGCAAGCACACGCGCATGACCGCGCTGCAATAACGAGAGATGATCGGTATCCAGCACATAGAGCGCGCTCATTGGGCCGGCTGATCAGCATCTACAGCAGAACGATACGCGCTGATCGCCTGCTCAAACGCCTCCCACGACGGGTCGTCGGCCCAGATGCCAGCCACGCGCAGCCATGGGTCGTCGGCAGTTGCCGCCGGGACAGGCAGATCAACCTGCACCACATGGCTGCGGGCATGCAAATCGGCGAGCACCGCCCGGAGCGCGGCAATGGCCTCTGCCTCGCTTGCGCCGGAAGCGACTACATCCGAGAGCGCGAGGGCACGAGCCGTATAGCGATTGTCCGCCTGACGTGTTACCAGCACCGTCGTTGTCACTGAGCCCTCCTCTCCACCGCCTCGATGCGGTGATTCTACCACACACCTTCGCGCACACGCGCCCGCTGTTTCCGTGTGCGGCGCGATACCGTCTAGCGGACGTCGTCGACTCGAGGCAGGACTCTATCCGCGACTCTATCTGCGACTCTATGACCGTCCGCGAGCTTCCGCGTATCTCAAGTAGTTGAGGCGACACTTAGCAATAGAACGCGGAAATGTA
>JAYUYB010000528.1:0-3601 GCA_043752655.1 Chloroflexota bacterium | reverse complement strand
GGGGGATGATGCGAACGCTATGGCGACGGTTGAGGCTGCGCCGAAGGCGCTGGCGGCGACTCCAGCCGCACCTGCTGCGCCGTCGTTACGGCGAAACCCTCTGGCGTAACCACCGTGAGGCGCAGCGTGTAATCGCCCGGTGCAAGGCCCGCAGTGCTCCAGACGCCGAGCAGCCCATCCTGCACGGGGAGGTTGCTCTGGGCCAAGGTCTGCCACGCGCTGGGCGACAGGCCCACGCCGACCTCCAGGCTAAACGGCCCGCGCGCGATGCCGCTGATAAAGACCTGGGTGGTGGTGACGGTGCCGCTTGCGCCGATGGGGCCGAGCACGGCGATGGCCTCTGCGGGCGCCTGGGGCGGCGGGCAGAGCTCGGTTGGCGGCTGGGGCGCGTTGCGGGCGGCCCACTCTCGAAACTCGGGCGGGTAGAGCGGGAACTGCAGCTCGCGCACCTCGGCGGCGGGCGTGTACGAGGCCGCGAGGCAGCTACCGTCGCCGCCAACGCGCACGCTCTGGTACGCCACCTCCACATTGGCGGGGCCGCTGCCTGCGGCGAAGAGCTCGCTGATCGGGCGCGGGCAGCCGGGGCTGGCGCGGCCGCCTGTGTCGGCGCACACCGGGATCTCCTCGATGCCGGCGGGGCGCGGGAAGGGCGACGCGGGCCGCCCAAGCTGGTAGCGCAGCATCAGCTCGCGCCAGATCTGGCCCGCGCCATTGGCGCCCGCCACCTCCTGCATGGGCGACGAATCGTTGTTGCCGACCCAGACGCCGATCGTCACGTCGGTGCTGTAGCCCATGGCCCAGGAGTCGCGATAGTCGTTGGAGGTGCCGGTCTTCGCGGCGGCGACAACATCGGGCAGCTCCATCACGTTGCCGCGCCCGAACATAAACTGGCGCGCCTCGTTATCGCTGAGGATGCTGGTGATCAGATAGGCCACCTGATCGCTCTGCGGCCCGAAGGCGGGCTGGCCGCGCGCCGGCTGCCAGCGCTCCAGCACCTCGCCGCGGCTGTTTGTTACTTTGAGCACCGCCACGGGCACCACGTAGCGCCCGCCGTTGCGCAGGGCGCTGTAGGCCCCGGAAAGCTCAAGCAGGCTCACCTCGTTGCTCCCGAGCGCCATGGCCAGCCCAAAGCGGCTCGGGTCGTTGAAGCTCGTAACGCCCAGGCGGCTCATCTGCTCCACGAAGTTCTCGACGCCCACATGCTCCATCGCCTTCACGGCGGGGATGTTGAGCGAGTTTGCGAGGGTCATGCGCAGCCGCATGGGGCCGTGGAAGGCGCCATCGTAGTTCTTGGGCTCGTAGACCACGCCGTCGGCGTTTTCCCAGCGGCTTGGCGTGTCCCAGATCACGGTGGCGGGCGTCCAGCCGCGCTGTAGCGCCGCCGCGTACACAAACGGCTTGAGGGCGGAGCCGGGCTGGCGCGGTGAGAGCGCCACATTCACCTGGCCATCGGGGGCGTTGTAGTCTACGCTGCCGACCATAGCGAGGATGCGGCCATCGGGGGCGAGCAGCACCACGGCGGCGTTGCTGGCGTTGCGCTCGCGCAGCTGTGCCACCTGCTCCTGGGCCACGCGCTGGGCCTCGGCCTGCCAGTCAAGGTCGATGCTCGTAACGACGCGCAGGCCAGCGCGGTAGAGCAGATCAGGGCCGTAGCGCCGCTCCAGCATGTCGCGCACGTAGAAGACGAAATGGGGCGCCAGCAGGTCGGTGCGGGGCGGCACGAGCGTGATCGGCTCGGCGTAGATGCGGTCGGCCTCGGTCTGGGTGAGCAGGCCATTCTGGGCCATCAGGCCGAGGGTGACGCGCTGGCGGGCCTTGGCGGCGGCGAAGTCGGTGAAGGGGTTGTAGGTCGTGGGCGACTGGGGCAGGCCGGCGATCAGGGTGGCCTCGGCGGGGCTCAGCTCGCCCACGGGCTTGGAGAAGTAGGCCTGGGCGGCGGCCTCGACGCCGTAAGCTTGGGCGCCGTAGTAGACCTCATTGAGGTACAGGTTAAGAATCTGGTCCTTGCCGTAGGCGCGGCTTACGCGGAAGGCGAGGATCGCCTCGCGCAGCTTGCGCTCGTAGCTCTGCTCGCCGCGCTCATCCTCGCTGAGCAGGATGGTACGCACCAGCTGCATGGTGATCGTGGAGGCGCCGCTCACGATCTCGCCGCTCTGGTAGTTCTGGAGCGCGGCGCGCACGATGCCGCGCACGTCTACGCCGGGGTTCTGATAGAAGTCGGCGTCCTCCACGGCGATCGTGGCGTCTTTGAGCAGCTGCGGGATCTGCGCGAAGCGCACAGGGGTACGACGCCCAGCCTGAGGGCCAACCAGCTCGTAGAGCAGGGTTGTGCCGTCGCTAGCGTAGAGCCGGGTGGTCTCGAAGCTGCGATACTCAGCGATGCGCTCGGGGTCGGGCAGGTCGCTGCCGTAGCGGTAGTAGAGCCACATGCCGCCGGCCACACCTGTGAGGGCGACGAGCAGCGCGAGCTTGACGAAGGCGAGCGTGAGGCGCAGGCTGAAGGCCAGCAAGGGGTGACGGCGCCGGAACGAGGTGGCTCGGCGGCGCCGTGGTGCGCGGGTGAAGCGCGGCGGCGGCGGGCGGCGGCGCGCTGCGAGTGAGGGGGAGCTCATAGTTGCTGATGCCATTATAGCATCTGCTGCGGGCATGCAAAGGGGCGCCCACAAGGGGCGCCCTTACAGCATACCGCAGAGTGAGTTGGCACTACCGCAGGCGCACGGTCTCGCTGGTGCTGGGCTGCTCGGTGCTGTTCACGATCGTCACGCGCTGCTGGGGCTGGGCCACGGGCGCCTGGGGCGCGCTCATCGCGGGCGTGGCGGTGACAGCCGGGGTGCGGCGGCGGGCGAAGCGGGCCACCGTGGCCTGCACGCGGGCGTCGGCCTGGGGCTCGCGGCCGCGCAGCAGCAGGCTGGCGCCGCCGAGCAGCAGCACGCCAGGGAAGACGAAGTCGGCGAGCATCAACACGGCCAGGCCCACGCCCCAGAGCAGGGCCTGCACGGCCTCGCCGGTGCGGCCGCTGGCGCGCTGGCGCTGGTAGATGACCGCGCCGCCGCCCACCAGGAGCGCGGACGGGATGAGCCACCAGAGGTTGAAGACGGCGACGATTCCAAAGACGATCAGGGCGATCCCGGCGTATCGAGTCTGCTGCTGGTTGAGGTTCACGTTGGCCTCCATCATTGCGCCGAGGTCGGCCGGCGCACATTGCGCGGGCCATCAGGCGTTCTGCCAGTTGTACGCTGGGGCGAGGAGCTTTGTTGCGGCCGCCAGCCTCAGGCCGCCGTGCGCCGTGTGCTACAATCGCCCCCGGCGGCAGGCGTACGCGGAGGAGGCGATGAAACTCTCGGTGGCGATCATCGCGCGGGACGAGCAGCGGCATATTGGCGGCTGCCTCACAAGTGTCGCCGGCCTCGCCGACGAGATCATCGTGCTGCTCGACGAGCGCAGCCGCGATGGCACCGCCGCCCTCGCCGAGGCTGCCGGCGCCACCGTTCACCGCGCGCCCTGGCGCGGCTTCTCCGCGCAGCGCAACCGCGCCCTCGCGCTCTGCCGCCACCCCTGGGTGCTTTTCCTGGACGCCGACGAGCGCGTGACGCCCGAGCTC
>JAYUYB010000527.1:0-3602 GCA_043752655.1 Chloroflexota bacterium | reverse complement strand
AGCTGCTCGCGATCCTCGGCGGTAAGCTCGGCGTTAGCAGTGATCTGGCGCTCAAGCTCCGCAACCTGCTGCTCGGTTTGGGCGAGCGCAGCCTGCACCGCCTGGCGCTCGGCGATCACCCGATCCTGCGCGTTGGGGATCACGAACAGCAGCAGCAGGCCAATGGCGAGCAGCGGCAGGGCCCAGAGCAGGCGCTGGCGGTCGGAGCGCAGCGGGATCTGCGCGGCCTTGAGCGTCCCCGCGATGCTGCCGGCGTCCTCCTGCTGGCGCTCGCTGATCTGATCGTGGGCGTCGCTGTCGTGGAGCTCGATGGCCGTGGCGAGGCGCTCGCGCAGGCCGAGGATCAGATCCACGCGCTGGGCCACGCGGCGAGGCGTAAGCGGCTTGAACAGCGCGTAGCCCACCACAGTGAGTAGCCAGAGCAGGAGCGGGAGCAGCGCCCACAGTTGCAGGTTGACGATTGGCACCACACGCCCGGCCAGTGCTACAAGGGCGAAGGCGGCGGCGGCGATCCAGAAGCTGCGTGTGGCAAACAGCAGCGTATCGCTCAGGCGCAGGCGCAGCCCGAGCGGCCGTAGCTGCCGCCGCACCTGGTCGTAGGAGTTGAAGGCCTGGGCCATGGTGCGCCTTTCGAGGGTGGACGGTGGACGGTGGACGGTTACCGCCACCATCACAATGCTATGTAGGAAGGACGGTGAGCGGTGCCGAGATGTTCCGGGGGCGCCCACAAGGGGCGCCTCGACGCGTTGCTCAATGCTTGTTACTCGCCTGTCTTCTTCCAGACGTGCTTCTCGACGATTTGGCGCACCAGGCTGCCCTGCTCCCAGACCTCGATCACGCGCTGGCTCACGATGGTGACGATGCGGGCCGCTTCCTCGGCGGCCTGCGGAGCAAGGGCGCTGCCCGTGGCGGGGCGCACGGCGAGTGCGGTAGTTGGCACACCCACGCGCTCGGCGCGGCGCTTGAGGTAGGCGATACCCGCCTCGGCGGCGAGGGCGGCGAGGCCGACGGCTACGGCCTTACTCACCTGTTTGATCTGCGCCATGGGGATACTCTGGCCGGCGATCATGATCGCGCCCTGCTCGCGTCGGGCAAGCTCGTGGCGCTCTAGCGAGGCACCGCAAGCGCCGCAGAAGTGGTTCTCCAGGGGGTTGCCGTGCTGGCATGCGGGGCAGATGCGCTCAACCATCGTCTGGCTCCTGGCTCGGGCGGGGGAAGGCTGTGCTTATAAAGTATAGCAGATTAGGGCGCGTAGGGGCGCCCCTTGTGGGCGCCCCTACCACGCGCCCCTACGCACGCTTCGGCACGAAGCGCGACATAATGACGCCAACCTCGTAGAGCAGATACATTGGGATAGCGAGCAGCAAGAGGTTAATCGGGTCGCCGGTTGGCGTGATCACCGCCGCAATAATTACCACGGCCACCAGGGCGAAGCGGCGATACTTACCAAGCTGTTTGGTTGTGACCACACCGAGAAAGGCGAGCACATAGATGATCACCGGCAGCTCGAAGACCACGCCGTTGACCAGCAGCAGCGTGGTGATCGTGCTGAGGAAGTCCGAGAGCGTTGGCTGGGCCTGGATCAGCTCGGAGCCGGAGAAGCCGATCAGGAAGCGGATCGCGGTGGGCACTGTGATGAACCAGCCAAACACGATCCCAGCCAGAAAAAAGAGCGTCACAAAGGGGATGGAGATGTAGAGCACCTTGCGCTCGCGGTCGGTGAGGCCGGGCACGATGAAGGCCAGCAGCTGGTAGACGAGCACCGGCATGGCGATGATGATGCCGATCGTCAGGGCCACACCCATGAAACTGCTGAACTGCTCGGGCGTCGTCACCGCCTGAACCGGCGGGTAGGGATTATCGAGCGGCGCAAAGCGCTTGATGATAATGTCCACCAGCTCGACAGGGCCGTCGGGAATAACCAGGACGACGCCGACGATCAGGCCAAGCAGCACGCCGAAGCCTGCGCGCACTAGGCGGGTGCGCAGCTCCACCAGATGCTCGATCAGCGTCATGGCCTGCTCGCTCTCCGGGGCGGGCGTAGGCGTGGCGGGGGTTGTGTTCTGGGAGATCATCTTGCGAGCGTCTCCTGCTCGGAGGCCTGGGCGGGTTCGCGCCAGCCCGCGCCGATCACGCCGCGCTCCTGAAGCTCGCCCACCAGGGCCTGTAGCTCGGCAGAGAGCTCGCCAAGGCGGCGCAGCAGCAGCTCGTGCTCGGACTCGGCGGGAGGTATATCCGGATCTGGGGACACAGACAGGGCAGGATCGTCCAGCACCGGTGCGTCGTGGAGGCTTTGGCGGCGCTCCGCGAGGTAGCTAGCGCGCTCGTCACCGGCGTCTACTTCTGCCGATGCTGGCGCGGGGCCAAGCACGCTTGTGGGCTCAGTAAGGGCGAGTCGGTCGGGGCGGGCGGCGGCGGGCACCGTCTGCGCGGCGGGCCGCGTGATCAGGGGCGTCTCGTCAGCGGCGGACTCGGCCACATCGAACAGCGCCTCGGCAGCATCGGGCGTGCTGATCGCCTCCGGCGCACTGGGCGATTCGGTGAGCGGCGCAGTCGGCGGCATGATGCTGTTCGTGTCGGCGGAGCTCAGGCTGCCCCTCAGATCGAGCATCGGGCGCAGCTCATCCTTGATGGCGCTTATGTCGCTAGAAATATCGAGCTGCTTGCGGGTGCGAACGAGCTCATCGCGCAGGCTGGCGATCTCGCGCTCGAACTCGCCGCGCACCTCGTTGAGCATCTGAAGCTCAGGCGACTGCTGCTGCCACGCCAGGAAGCGCGCAACCTGCTGGCCAAGGAAGCGACCCACCTCGGGCAGGCGCTCTGGCCCGAATACGACCAAGGCGAGCCCGCCGATCAGCAGGAACTCAAAAATGTGGACGTTGAAAATTTCTATGGCCGTTATTCCGCGTGTGTAGGCACCGCCAACTATTTTACCACGATCTGCACTCCGACGACATCGCCTAGCCTTTAGGTTAGGGCGCCAGCCTCGCCCTTGGGTCAGCCAGGAACTGCTGGGCTGCTGGTATCGTGTAAACACAACCCGTTCGTTGCGTATGACGTACTGAAAAAGCCGCCGTGACCGTGCTGCGCACTGTGCATCTTTCCGCATCAACCGAGATGCGTCTTCCACTGGCTGAGCCGGCCGAGGTCGCCTCCACAGAGGCGCTGCCATCGTTTGATCTGCTCGTGCAGCGCTACCAGCGCCAGCTGCTCGGCATCGCCTACCGCATTCTCGGCAACTGGCAAGACGCAGAGGATCTCGCCCAGGAGGCGCTGCTCAAAGCCTACCTGCGCCTTGGCGACCTGAGCAACCCGGCGGCGCTGGGGCCGTGGCTGCGTCGGCTTACAGTGAACGCCTGCCTGGACGCACTGGCCCACCGCCAGCGTCGCCCCGCTACGGTCTCGCTCACCGCCCCCGACGACCAGGAGGCCCCTGCGCCTGAGCGCGCCCTGGCCGTCGCCTCGGCCGAAGACGATGCGGTGCGCGCCGAGGAGTGGCGCGATCTGCAGTCCACGCTGCTGCGCCTGGACCCGTGCGCCCGCGAGGCGCTGGTGCTGCGCGAGGTGTACGGCTACAGCTACGCCGAGATCGCGACTATGCT
>JAYUYB010000526.1:0-3603 GCA_043752655.1 Chloroflexota bacterium | reverse complement strand
GTTCAGGCGGATCAGGGGCTCGGTATTCGAGCCGCGCACGTTGAAGTGCCAGCTGTCGTAGCTCACCGAGACGCCGTCCATATGCTCAAGCTTGCCGTCCGCGTAGCGATCTGCCAGGGCGGCGAGGCGGCCCGGCACATCGCCCACCTTGGAGTTGATCTCGCCCGAGATGAAGTATTTCGCCTCCAGCTCGGCCAGCAGATCGCTCATCTTGACGCCGCGCGTGGCGAGCAGCTCCATCAGCAGCAGCGACGGGACGATGCCCGAGTCCGCGTAGAAGAAATCCTTAAAGTAGTAGTGGCCCGTCACCTCGCCGGCGAACAGCGCGTCCTCGTTGGCCATGCGCCGCTTGATAAACGCGTGGCCTACACGCTCCATTAGGGGCGTGCCGCCCTTCGCGGTGATCAGGTCGGCCACAGCCCAGGAGGCGCGCACGTCGTAGAGGATCTTGGCGCCGGGGCGCTTCTCCAGCAGATACTGGCCGAGGATCGCGGTTAGGAAATCGCCAGAGATAAACTCGCCCCGGTCGTCGATGGCGAAGAAGCGGTCGCCGTCGCCATCGAACAGGAAGCCGATATCGAAGCCCTCGACGGGCACGCGGGCCTGAAGCTCGGCGCGATTCTCGGGCTGGAGCGGGTCGAGGCCATGGTTGGGCAGATTGCCGTCGGGGTCGAGGTACATGCCGGCGAACTCAATCGGCAGGCGGCTATAGATCTCGTGCAGGATCGGGCCGACCATACCGTTGCCGGTGTCGGCGATCACCTTCACGCCCTTGCCGCGCAGCGCCTCCACGTCGATGAGCGAGAGCACCTTCTCGATGAAGGGCTCCTTGAAGTCGTGCGTAGTAATGCTGCCCTTGCGCGTGGGCTCGGGGAAGGCCTCGCTCTCCACCAGCTTGCGCAGATCCTGAATGCCCTCGTCGCCACTGAGCAGGAATGGCATCTGGCGCACCATCTTGAAGCCGCTGTACTGCTTAGGGTTATGCGAGGCGGTCACCATCATGCCGGGGAGGCCGAGGGTGGCGCAGGCGAAGTAGTACTGGTCGGTGCTGACCATACCGATGTCGGCCACGTCGGCGCCCTGGTCGGTGATGCCGCGCGTGACGGCCTCGAGCATGGCGGGGCCGGAGAGGCGCATGTCGCGCCCGACGATCACTGTGGAGGCGCCGAGGAAGGTCACAAAGGCGCGCCCGATCAGGTAGGCCGCCTCCTCGTTCAGGTCGGTGGGGTAGATGCCGCGAATGTCGTAGGCCTTGAAGATACCAGGGTTCACCTGCATGATGTCCTCCTCAACTCGGCTGGGCTGCGCGTTTATGCTACCACGTCTGGGCGCCGGGCATGGTGCCTGGCGGTGCTTGGCGGCTGAAGCCGCAGGCTAGGTTGTGCAAAGGCCGCCTGCGCGGGCTGCGGGCAGGCCGCGCAGGCGGCCTTTGCACACATGTAGCCGCGCGCTTCAGCGCCACGGCAATCTGCAACCTTGTCTACACTCGCGTCAGCTCGCCGCGCAGGCTCTGGCCCATCAGGGTGCGCACCTCGGCGGGCAAGTGCCCCGCCGAGAACAGGTAGGCGAGCTTGGTAAGCGCCGCCTCCGCCGTAAGGTCGTGGCCGCCCACGACGCCAGCCTGCGCCAGGCCCGCGCCGGTGGCGTAGGCGGCGAGGTCGACGCGGCCGCGCAGGCACTGGGTGCAGCTCACGATCACCACGCCGCGCGCGCTGGCGGCGGCCAGAGTCGTCATGAGGGCGGCATCGTCGGCGGGGCCATTGCCGGCGCCGTATGTCTCCAGCACCAGGCCCTGGAGCGGGCGCAGCACGGCCTCCACCATCTCGGCGGCGATGCCGGGGAAGAGGCGCAGGGCGCCGACGCGGACATCGGGGCTGATCGGCTGCACGCTCAGCGGCAGGTCGGCGGGGGGCGGCTCCAGCAGCAGGCGCCGGTCCACGTCGATGCCGATCCCAATCTGGGCGAGGGGCGGGAAGTTCGGCGACTCGAAGGCGTCGAGGCCGCTGGCGTTCACCTTGACGGCGCGGCAGCCGCGCAGCAGGCGGCTGCCGAACGAGAGGCAGACCTCGGGGATGCGCTCGTGGGCGGCGATCAGCAGCGCGGTGATCAGGTTCTCGCGCCCGTCGGAGCGCACCTCGCAGAGCGGGATCTGCGCACCCGTAAGCAGCACCGGCTTGCCGAGGTTGCGCAGCATAAAGCTGAGGGCGGAGGCTGTGTAGGCCATGGTGTCGGTGCCGTGAAGCACCAGAAAGCCGTCGAACTCGGCGTAGCGGGCGGCAAGATCCTCGGCGATCATCGTCCAGTCGCGCGGGGTCATCGTAGACGAGTCGCGCAGGGCAGGGTACTCGTGGATCAGGTACTCGGGGGTGCGCGGGTCGCGCAGCTCGGGCAGCTCGGCCATCAGGCGCTGGAGGTAGCCGGGCTCCGGGGCGTACGTGCCATCGGCGCGGCGGGCCATGCCGATGGTGCCGCCGGTGTAGGCGATGTAGACGCGGCTGCGCTTGCTCATATTGGTGATAAAGTATACGGTATGGGCGCCTTGCTGGCGCGGGAGCCGTTTGGACCACAAAGACCGCGAAGCACGCGAATGCGAACAAGATATGCGAATCCATAGACTGCTCAGCCCCGGCTGGCTGCTCAAACACCTCTTCGCCCTTGGCATCGTGGCCACGATGCTCTTCCTCGGCTTCTGGCAGCTGGCGCGGCTGGAGCAGCGCCGCGCCGCCAATGCCGCAGCCGTGGCGGTCTTTGGCCAGAGCCCCACCACGCTTACCGCCGACGCGCCCGACCCTGGGGCATTCGTCGGGCTGCGCGTGCGCGTCACTGGCAGCTTCCTCAACGAGCAGAGCGTGGTGCTGCGCGGCCAGAAGTCCGCCAGCGGCGTGAATGGCGTCCACCTGCTCACCCCGCTGCGCGTGGCGGGCGGCGAGGCCGCCGTGATGGTTGATCGCGGCTGGCTGCCCGCCTCGCAGCGCGACCCCGCCGGCCTCGCTGCGTACGCGGTGCCGCGCGAGGTGACGATCGAGGGCATCGCGCGCGCGCCCCAGCTGCGGCCCGACGCGCCGCTCGCCCCGCGTGATCTGCCGCTGCCCGGCGAGAGCCGCATCCCCGCCTGGGTGCGCGTGGATGTGCCCGCGCTCCAGGCGCAGGTGGGCGCCCCGCTGCTGCCGCTCTACATCGAGCAGCTGCCCGGCGCGGGCGGCGCCACCCTGCCGCGCCCCCGCGACCCGCGCCAGCTCGACGATGGCCCCCACCTCGGTTACGCCCTCCAGTGGTTCGCCTTCTCCGCCATGCTCTGCGTGGTCTACGCGGGGCTGATGCGCCAGGAGCTAGGGCGTGGCCGAGAGGCCGGGAGACCGGGAGACCAGGAGACAAGGAGCGCCTAACGGTAGCGATGCGCTGTCACCTTGTCTCCTTGTCTCCTTGTCACCTTGTCTCCTTGTCACCTTGTCTCCTTGTCTCCTTGTCTCCTTGTCTCCTTGTCTCCTTGTCTCCTTGTCTCCTTGTCACCCCACAAGCGCGTCGCGAAAGCGGCCCATGCCCTCCACGATCTCGGCCTCGGCGGTGGCGTACGAGAGCCGGATGTGGCCGGGGTAGCCGAAG
>JAYUYB010000525.1:0-3614 GCA_043752655.1 Chloroflexota bacterium | reverse complement strand
CCCGTTGGGGCCAGTGCCCACGAGCATAGCCGCAGGCCCCAGATCTGCTATACTCTCGCTGGTAGCAAGGGCACAAGGCCTGGCGCGAGCGCAGCCCGACGCGCTCGCATGGCGCGACCTGTAGTAAGGAGCGATCCCCATGAGCGATGAGCTATCCCCCGATGACGAGCTAGAGGCGCTCCTCGATGAGTTCGAGTGGAGCCCCGGCGATGAGCATGATCTGCCGCGCCGCGACCACTTTCTTGCAGCCATGCGCCCCGCCCAGGGTCCCTACTCGCCCCCCGTGGAGGCCCTTTCCACACTTGGGAGCCCCGACACGCCCGGCAACGACACGCCGAGCGTCCCGCAGGAGTTCGCCGCCGAGCTTGTGCGCATGGCCCGCGACCGCGACCTGTTCCTCGCCGACGAGGAAAGCCCCGCAATCTATGCGGGTGTTCACGCCGTGCGCGCCCTCAAGCAGCTAGAGCTTGGCGAGCTCGTGCCCGAACTGATCCCGCTGTTCGACGTGGACAGCGAGTGGTTCCTCGACAACGACCTGCCCGAGCTCATGGCCTCTGCCGGCCCCCTCGCGGTGCCGCCGCTCGCCGCCTACTTGGCCGACAGCGGGCGCTGGAGCAATGGCCACTACTCGGCTGCCCTCGCCCTCAAGCAGATCGCCGAGCAGCACCCCGAGCAGCGCGCCGCCGCCGTGGCCGCCTTCGCCGCAATGCTCGACCAGCTCGACAACTATGGCGCGACGAGCATCACTGCCGCCGTGGATATGCTCACCGAGCTGAAGGCTGTGGAGGAGCTGCCCCGCATCCGGCGCGCCTTTGAGCAAAACAAGGTCGACACGATGATGCGCGGTGGCTGGCTCGACATCCTGAACGACCTTGGCGTGACACCCGAGCCCGACGACCCGCTGGTAATCGCGGAGCTGGCCGATCAGGCGTCTCAAGCGCAGGCGAACCAGAAGGCCGAGGCGCGCGCGAGTGCGGCGGCAGGCGGCGGCGGCCAGCGCACTGGCGCTCAGGCCCGTAAGGCCAAAAACAAGCGCAAGCAGTCGACGGCGATGCGCAAGGCCAATAAGCGGAAAAAGAAGAAGTAGGCCTCACTCCTCGCGCCGCAGCCGCTGCTCCAGGTAGGCTCGCAGCAGCTCTGCGCCCGTGGCGAGCTGCCGCTCCTCTGGCGAGACCAGCGCCATGGTGCGGCGCAGCACCGGCTCCACTAATCGTAGCCGCGCTAGCTTCTCGGTGCCCGTGAGCGCCAGGGGCGGGATGACCGCCACGCCCAGCCCGGCCTCGGCCAGCCGCAGCAGCAGCTCCATCGAGCCGCTGTCTAGCGCCACCTTTGGCGCGAACTTGGCGGCGCGGCAGGCCTGGAGTGTCGCGTCGCGCACGTAGCCGCCAGGCGAGTAGAGCAGAAAGCGCTCGTCGCGCAGCTCGCTGATCGTCACCGACTCGCGTAGCGCCAGCGCGTGATCGAGCGCCACCACGACCACCAGGTTCTCCGAGAAGAGCTGCGTGAGCCGCAGCCCCCGGTGGGCCACGGTGGCCGTCACCACGGCCATATCAAGCTCGCCCTCGCCAAGCAGCCGCAGCAGCTCCGAGCTGCTGCTCTCGTGGACCTTCAGCTCCAGCCGGGGGTACTGGCGATGGAAGGTGTGCAGCACCTCGGGCAGCAGCCGCTCGCCCACCGTGGGCGGCGCGCCGATGCGCACCCGGCCACCAAGCTCGTCGCCGTAGGCCGCCAGATCGGTGCGCGCCTGCTCTACGTGCCGCAGGATCTCCTCGGCGTGGGCGAGCAGCAGGCGGCCAGCCTCGGTGAGCCGCACGCCCCGCCCAACCTTCTCGAACAGCGGCTTGCCGCCCAGCTCGCGCTCAAGATCCTTGAGCTGCCTGCTGATCGCTGGCTGCGAGACGTTCAGCTCGCGCGCGGCCGCCGAGATGTGCTGGCGCCGCGCCACCGCGCGGAAGTAGATCAGGTGCCGAAGCTCCATGCTGGCCTCCTGCAATTCATAACGATAAAGTATCGTTTACGCAGTATAGATCAGCATTAGACTTATGGGTTAGCCCCTGCTATGCTTTCATCCAGACGGGCGCCAATGCGATCAAACTTCCAAAAAAGGCGGCGACAGCCTACCCCTGGTATGTGGCAACGAGGCCGCACGCCAGGGCTGTGCTGTGCCGAAAACAGGCAATGCAAACTACACGCGCGGCAGTGCTCTACCAAACTGGCAACAGCGCCCCTTACGCCGAGAGCCGCCCCCTGGCCATCGAGGAGCTGACGCTGAGCGACCCCGGCCCCGGCGAGGTGCTGGTGGAGATCGCGGGCGCCGGCCTCTGCCACTCCGACCTCTCCGTGATCGATGGCAACCGCCCCCGCGTGATGCCGATGGTGCTTGGCCACGAGGCCAGCGGGATCGTGCGCGAGGTGGGGCCAGGTGTGAGCGAGCTCGCGCCGGGCGACCATGTGATCTTCGCGTTTGTGCCAGCCTGCCGCCACTGCGTCCCTTGCGCCACCGGCCGCGCGGCGCTCTGCGAGAACGGCGCGCGCTCCAACGTTGCGGGCACGCTGCTCGGCGGCGCGCGGCGCTTCCACGGCCAGGCCGGCGAGCTGAACCACCACCTCGGCGTCTCGGCCTTCTCGCAGTTCACCGTGGCCGCCCAGGAGTCGCTCGTGAAGATCGACCCGGCGCTGCCGCTCACGGTGGCCGCCCTGTTCGGCTGCGCGGTGATGACCGGCGTGGGCGCGGTGATGAACACGGCCAAGGTGGAGGCGGGCGCCAGCGTGGCGGTGTTCGGCGTGGGCGGCGTGGGCCTGAGCGTGATTATGGGCGCGCGCGCCGTGGGCGCCTACCCGATCATCGCGGTGGCCACCCAGGCCCACAAGCTGGCGCTCGCACGCCGCGCTGGCGCCACCCACACCCTGCGCGTGGCCGAGGGCGACCCGGTGGCCGCCATCCGCGACCTCACGAGCGGCGGCGCCGCCTACTGCTTCGAGAGTGTGGGCGACGAGCATGTGCTTGCCCAGGCCTACGCGGCCACGCGCCGGGGCGGCACCACCATCACCCTGGGCCTGCCAAACCCCAGCAAGCAGCTGACGATCTCGGCGGTGAGCCTGGTGGCCGAGGAGCGCACCCTGAAGGGCTCCTACATGGGCTCGTGCGTGCCGCGCCGCGACATCCCGCGCTTCATCGCGCTCTACCAGGCCGGCATGCTCCCGGTTGATCTGCTGTTCACGCGCAGCATCGCCCTGGATGAGATCAACCAGGCCTTCGACGCCCTGGCCAGCGGCGAGGCCGTCCGCCAGCTGATCACCTTCCCCGCCGCCAACGAGTCCCGTAGAAACGTAGCCCTCGCCGCCGACTGACCCAGACAGGAGACAAGGAGCACCGCTCGCTGCGCTCGCTGGGGAGACAAGGAGACAAGGAGCACGGCACAAACGAGCTATCTCCCCGCCCGGTCTCCTTGTCTCCCGGTCTCCTTGTCTCCCGGTCTCCTTGTCTCCCGGTCTCCCGGTCTCCTTGTCTTCGTTAGGAGTAAGCCCCTTGGACTTCACACTCCCCCCCGAGCTACTCGCCCTACGCGACCGCACGCGCCGCTTCATCGACGAGACGGTGATCCCCCACGAGC
>JAYUYB010000524.1:0-3616 GCA_043752655.1 Chloroflexota bacterium | reverse complement strand
GCGCCCAGGTGATCGCCACCGGCAACCCCGGCTGCGCCCTCCAGCTTGCCAGCGAGCTGCGCCGCCGTGGCGCGGATGTCCAGGTGCGCTATATCGTCGAGCTGCTCGACGAGAGCTACCGCCGTGGCCAGGATGCTCTTCCGGGAAGGTGAGCCGCCAGGAGCTTGCAGCCAGGTAGAAGCCTTCCCGGAAGATGTGTCGTCACTTGCGCACTTGCGGAGAAAAAGCTATCTATGCTACTATAGCCTCGCCACAGGACAACCCTCCAATACAACTCTTATTCCTGCCAGGCACGTAGCTCAGGTCAAAGAAGTATCTTTCTCCCGACCTTGTGCTGCCTGGCGACTGCTATAATAGTCCTGCGGTTCGTTCCTCTCTTCACAAAGTAGCTGGTGGATTTCCGCCTGCCTGTCTAGTCTGGCTGCTACTGATGAGTAATATTACCCTCCACTCGAGCGAGCGCGAGCTCGACGCTGTTCGCGCCCGCCTGCAGCATGTCCGTGGCAAACAGTTCTGGCGCTCCCTGGACGAGCTGGCCGACACGCCGGCCTTCCACGCCCTGCTCCAGCGCGAGTTTCCGGCCGGTGCCGCCGAGCTGCACGATCCGGTGACGCGGCGCACATTCCTGAAGCTGATGGGCGCCTCGCTGGCTCTGGCAGGCCTCTCGGGCTGCACTGCCGCGATCCGGTCGCCGCAGGAGCTGGTCGCCCCCTACGCACGCGCTCCCTACGACCAGCAGCCCGGCATCCCGATGTACTACGCCACCGCCACCGTGCTGGACGGCTACGGCACGGGTGTGGCTGTGCGCAGCTACGATGGGCGCCCCGTGAAGCTCGAGGGCAACCCGAACCACCCCGCCAGCCTTGGCGCCACCGACGCCATCGCCCAGGCTGAGATTCTCCAGCTCTACGACCCAGATCGCCCCGAGGCGGTGCTCTACCAGGGCCGCATCAACACCTGGGAGCAGTTTCTTACCGCTTTTGGCCAGGTGATGCAGATCCAGCGCGCGCTCCAGGGCCAGGGCCTGCGCATCCTCAGCGGCACCGTCACGTCGCCCACGCTCGCCGCGCAGTTTGCCGAGCTGCTCAGTACGTTCCCCGCCGCCCGCTGGGTGCAGTACGACCCTGTGGGCCGCACCAATACCCACGAGGGCGCGCGCCTGGCCTTCGGCGAGGTGGTGGAGACGCGCTATAAGCTCGATCAGGCCCGCGTGATCTTCACGCTTGATGGCGACTTCCTCAGCGAGGGGCCTGGCCACGTGCGCTACGCCCGCGACTGGATCAGCGGCCGCCGCGTGCTCCAGGAGAGCGAGGAGGTGAGCCGCCTCTACAGCGTCGAGCCGGTCTTCTCCAACACGGGCATTGTCGCCGACCATCGCCTGCGCCTCAAGGCCGCCGAGGTTGGACAAGCTGCTGCCTACGTCGCCGCCGCCCTCGGGGTTGCCGGTGCGCCTCAGGCCACCCTGCCCGAGGAGGCCCGCGCCTTTCTGGATGTCGCCGTGGCCGATCTGCGCGCCGCCGGCGCCGCCGCCCTGGTGATCGTGGGCGAGTATCAGCCCCCTTCTGTCCACGCCCTCGGCCACGCGCTCAACGCCGCCCTCGGCGCTGTCGGCACCACGGTGGAGTACAGCGATCCGGTGGAAGCTAGCGCCGACACCGCCAGCGATCAGAACGCCGGCCTGCGCGAGCTTGTCGCCGATCTCAACGGCGGCGCTGTCGAGGTGCTGGTGGTGCTTGATGCCGACCCGGCCTTCACTGCCCCCGCCGACCTCGCCTTCGCCGATGCGATGGCCAAGGCCAAGCTGAAGGTGGTGCTCGGCTACTACGAGGACCAGACGGCCCGGCTCGCCGATTGGTACATCCCCTCTACGCACAGCCTGGAGAGCTGGGGCGATGTGCGCGCCTACGACGGCAGCGCCACGCTCATCCAGCCGCTCATCCTCCCGCTCTACGGCGGCCAGAACGCGCACGATCTGCTCGCCGCAATGCTTGGGCAGACCGGCCAGAGCGACTACGCCATCGTGCGCGCCTTCTGGCAGCAGCAGAGCGGCCTTGAGGATGCGGAGTTCGACGATTTCTTCAAGGGCAGTCTGAACAACGGCCTCGTCCCCGATACGGCGCTCCCCGCCCGTGCTGCCACGCTTCAGGCCGGTATCGCCTACAGCCTGCCCGCCCCCGCCGAGGGCCTTGAGCTGATCTTTCGGCCCGACCCTTCGATCCACGATGGGCGCTACGCCAACAACGGCTGGCTCCAGGAGCTGCCCCGGCCCGTGAGCAAGCTCACCTGGGACAACGCGGCCCTCGTAAGCCCCGGCACGGCGATTGCACTGTTGGGCCTGCCGATCACGCTCGCCGACCTTGCCGCCTCAGAGAATATCGACAGCCAGCGCAACCTCGAGCGGCTCACGGCGTCCAACGGCACCCTGATCGAGCTGCGCTACCAGGGGCGCACGCTCACCATGCCGATCTGGATCGTGCCCGGCCACGCGGAGAACACTGTCACCGTCAACCTCGGCTACGGGCGCGGCGAGGAGGCTGGCCGCGTGGCCGCCACCACCGGCTTCAACGTCTACGGCCTGCGCACCAGCGATGCGCCCTGGTTCGGCGGCGGCCTGGAGGTTAGCGTCCCCGGTGGCCGCTACGAGCTGGCAAGCACCCAGGACCACTGGACGCTCGAAGGGCGCGATATTGTGCGCGCCGGGAACTTCGAGCAGTTCAAGCTCGACCCGAAGTACATCTCCAAAGAGGTCTACCGCGAGGAGTACGGTCGCGACACGCCCGACTATGAGAGCAATCTACCGGCTGGCAATGGCCAGGTGCTGCCCGGCTTCGACTACAGCGTGGGCAACCAGTGGGGCATGGTGATCGACCTCACGGCCTGTATCGGCTGCAACGCCTGTGTGACGGCCTGCCAGGCCGAGAATAATATCCCCATCGTGGGCAAGGCCGAGGTGGCGCTGGGCCGCGAGATGCACTGGATCCGCATCGACCGCTACTTCGCCGGCCAGAACTTCGACAACCCCGAGACCTACGTGATGCCCATGCTCTGCCAGCACTGCGAGCAGGCGCCGTGCGAGCTGGTCTGCCCGGTGGCGGCCACCGTCCACGACGCCGAGGGCCTCAACAACATGATCTACAATCGTTGTGTGGGCACCAAGTACTGCTCAAACAACTGCCCCTACAAGGTGCGCCGCTTCAACTTCTTCCAGTACCAGGATGTGAACGAGCCAAGCCTGAAGCTGATGCGCAACCCCGATGTTACGGTGCGCAACCGTGGCGTGATGGAGAAGTGTACCTTCTGCGTGCAGCGCATCAGCAGCGCCCGCATCGGCGCCAAGGTGGATAACAACCGCCCGATCGGAACCGATGAGTTTACCTCGGCCTGTGCCCAGGCCTGCCCAACCCAGGCGATCATCTTTGGCGACATCAACAACCCGCAGAGCCAGGTGGCGCGCTTTAAGGCTCAGCCACACAACTACGGCGTGCTCGGCTTCCTGAACACCAAGCCGCGCGTTACCTACATGGCCCGCGTGCGCAATCAGAACGAGGCCCTGGCGGGTGAAGGTGAGGGGTGATGCGGAGACAAGGAGACAAGGAGACAAGGAGACAAGGAGACA
>JAYUYB010000523.1:0-8836 GCA_043752655.1 Chloroflexota bacterium | reverse complement strand
GCCCGTCCTCCGCGCGCTCTAGGAGCTGCTCGGCAAGCCCCGGCAGATCCACCGCCGCCTGCGCGCGCAGCTCGGCCAGCAGCCGCGAGCGCAGCGCGTAGTCCACCGGGCGGCGGTTGTCGGGGTCCACCAGGCTTAGATCCCATAGCTCCGTGCCCTGGTAGAGGTCGGGCACGCCGGGCGCCGTAAGCCGCACCAGGGTCTGCGCCAGGCTGTTGAAGCGCCCAAAGAAGGCCACGCGCCGGCTAAAGGTCGCCAGGCTCTCCAGAAAGCGCTTACTGCGGCGCGGGTCGAGCATGCCCGTCACAAAGCGGCGCATCGCGGTGTCGTAGGCATCGTTGGGGTTCACCCAGCTTGTGTAGACCTTCGCCTCACGCGTGGCTTTTTCCATATATTGCACGATCCGCTCTGTGAAGAGGCGCAGCTCCTCATTGCTCTGCTCGCCTGGCCAGGCGCCCACGAGGGTCTGGTAGAGTAGATACTCGTCGTTGCGGGATGGCATGGTGGCGCCGTCGAGCACGGTCTTCTTGGGGGCGTTGAGGCGCGACCAGCGGCCCACGGCCTGGCGCCACTCGGCGGGCATTTCGGAGAGCACGTTGATGCGGGCGCGCACATCCTCGCTGCGCTTAGTGTCGTGGGTGGAGCCGGCCAGCATCGCGAGCGGCCAGCGACGGGCGCGCTCGGCGGCGTGCCGGTGCAGCTCCTCCACGCTCGCGCCGAACTGCTCGGGGTGGCCGCCCACCTCGTTGAGCGAGACGAGCCGGTTGTAGACGTAAAACGTCGTGTCCTCCACACCCTTCGCCATCACGGGGCCGCTAAGCTGCTGGAACTTCATCACGCAGCGCAGCACCTCCGCGCGGGCCTCGGGCGCAAACTGCGCGTAGTTGCGCAGCAGCAGCGTGTCGCGGATAAAGTCGAAGATCGCCTGGGCGGTGCGCGGGTTCCTGCGCTTGGCCTCGCGCACCGCCTGCTCCACGAAGCGCTCGTCCCACGGCGCCACGCTGCCCGGCCCGCTAATGTAGGTGCGGTAGACGGGCAGGGCCGCGATCACCTCGCGCAGGGCGAAGGTGAGCCCGTTGAGCGTGAAGTCGCGGTAGTGGCGGTTGCGCTCGGTGATGCGATCCAGCAGGTGGCTGAGCGTGTTGACCTCGCTCGCCAGCGAGACGAGCATGATCTCTTTCTTTTTGGCGTTTACCAGGTTGGCGAAGGCGGGCTGCGGGCCAGCCACATCCGTGTAGAGCTTGTCCAGCGCGCGGCGGTTGCGCGCGTCCACGAAGATGCCGTTCACCTCGTTGACAAAATCGTAGCCGGTGGTGCCAGCCACGGCCCAGTCCTCGGGCAGGCTCTCGGTGCCGGAGAGGATCTTCTCGGCCAGCACGTAGAGCGGCCAGCGCCCGCTGCGCTCGGCCTCTGCGAGCGTGGCGTCGATCCAGGTCTGCACTTCGTCGGCGGCCTCGGGTGGCACTGCGGCCTCAGAGCCGGGCAGATTGGTGGCGGCCCAGACCTCCAGGTAGCTCGTCTGGAGCTGGCGGAAGTAGCGGGCGGGGTTCCAGAGGCCGTCGGGGTGATCGATGCGCAAACCCGTGGCGCGGCCCTCGGCCAGCAGCCGCAGGATCACGGCGTGGGTGGCCTGGAGCACCTCGGGCAGCTCCACGCGGATGGCGGCTAGGTCGTTGATGTCGAAGAAGCGGCGGTAGTTAATCTCCTCGGCGGCGACGCGCCAGAAGGCCAGGCGATAGGCCTGCTGGCCGATCAGCTCGTCGAGCAGATCGAAGCTGGCTGGCTCGCCCACCGCGCCGTTGTAGCGCGTGATCGCGGCCGCGATTGCGGCGGCCACGGCGGGGCTGCGCTCGGCGAGCTGCCGCACGCGCCGCTTGATCACCTCCTTCTCGCGGTTGCGCTCCAGCAGCCGCTCCGGCGCCGTCTCGCTGCGCGAGGGCAGGTAGGAGATGGCGGTGAGGACGCTCTGAAGCTCGACCAGCTCCTCGTGCTGGGGGCCGAGGCTCTGGAGCAGGTCGTCGAGCTGGTAGGCGAGCAGCTCGCTGTAGGTGCGCGGGGCGATGGGAAAGCGTTTGTCCCAGTAGGATAGGCTGAAGGCGCCGTCGGCGTAGCTCAGGCGCAGCTCGCCGCGCTCCAGCACATCGCCGTACTGATCGCCGAGCACGGGTAGCAGCACCTTGCCGCGCAGCGCGGCGGGCAGCGGGTCCCAGTCTATGTCGAAGTAGGCGGCGTAGACTGAGCCGGAGCCATTCTCCAGCACGTCGGTCCACCAGCTGTTGCGCGGGTCGCCGATGCCCATATGGTTGGGGACGACATCCAGCACCAGGCCGAGGCCCTGGGCGCGCAGGGCGTCGCTGAGCTCGATCAGGGTCGCCTCGCCGCCGAGGTCGGGGCTGATGGAGCTATGGTCGGTAATATCGTAGCCGTGCTGGCTGCCGGGGCGGGCGGTGAGCAGCGGCGAGGCGTAGAGCTCGCTCACGCCAAGCTCGTGGAGGTAGGCGACGATGGGGGCGGCGGCGCTGAGGGGGAAGTCGGCGTGGAACTGAAGCCGGTAGGTGGCGCGGGGCGTAGGGCGGGGAAGCTGGCTGAGCAGATCGGGCAGCGCGACGAGGGGCCGCGCCTGATCGGCTGTAGGCATGGGACTCCTCATGATACGAATCCGTCTGGAGCACGAATGGCGCGAAAGGGGCGAACCACCGCGAAACTAGGACTCCTCCTTCGCGGTGGTTCGCAGCGCTTCGTGCCGTTCGTGCTCCAAAGGGTTCGGCTCGGCTTTCTACGGCACAAGAAACTTAAGCCGTCGCCCCAGCGATGTGAAGGCCTGCACCCACTGGCGGGCGTCGAGGTAGCCCTGGGCGGCCTCCTCCTGAAACTCGACGTAGATGCTCTGGAGCAGAGCGTAGTAGACATTCTGGGTCTTCCAGACATCCACCTCGAATGGCAAGCTGCGGGCCAGCCCAACGGCGCCGTCGAGCTGCTGGAGCAGCGCCACGTCCTCGGGGCGCTCGTAGAACCTGTCGGTGATGCGGGCGATGGTGCGAGCCAGCGCATAGCCAAGGCTGGCGCCATCCAGCGTAACGCCGGAGCGGGCGGCCTCGCGGCGCAGGGCGTGGATGCGGTCGAGCTCCAGGCTCTCGGCCTCGATCAGACGGCGCAGCTCGGTGTTCACGGCGAACTCGGCGGCGATCTGGAACTCGCGCGGCACGGGCGTGCCCAGGCTGGCCAGGAAGCGCATCAGCGGGGCGTGGTGCTCGTAGATCTGGCGGTAGGCGGCCTCGGCCTCCGCCAGGCTGCTGTTGAGGATCATGCCCAGGATCTTGCGCTGCTCGTCGCCGAAGAGCAGCTTGAGCGAGTAGGCCTCCTGGCCGAAGTTGCGGTCCACCATGCGGATCACGCCGGGGATGTCGGCGCGTAGAAACAGCTCGCTGATCTCGCTTACGAGCAGCTGGTAGCCCGCCTCGCCCTGGAACTCGCGCACCCCGCCAGAGAGGTTGTGGTCGCCCAGGTGCAGCACGCCGAAGCTCAGGCGGGCCGACTCGCCGGTGATGCTCGACGTAATCTTGATCCGGCCCATCGCCAGGCGGCTCTTGCCCGCCGGGAGCAGCTGGTAGTCCTCGCGCTCCACCACGTAACAGTAGACCTGCTCGCGCTCCGCGTAGCCGTCGAAGAGCGAGGACATGGCGTAGTGAGCGCCCACCTTGCGCAGATCGACCACGGCGGGCCGCACGCTGGCCTCGTAGATCTGGCGCCCATCGCCTTTGGCGGGGTCGTTGCTGTGGGCAAGCGCCAGCAACTCCAGAAACGGCGCCTCCAGATCGTCGCCGAAAAGCTCGCGGGCCAGCTGGATGGCGCGGCCAGCGTACATGATCACCTGCACCGTCTCGATGCCGGCGAGGTCGTCGAAGAACCAGCCGCACGAGGTGTACATCAGCAACAGGTGGCGCTGTAGCTCCATCAGCTTGAGGGCCGCGATGCGCTGGGGCTCGTCCAGCATGCCCTTGCCGTGGCGGCCCAGGAACTTGCCCACTGTCTCGTCGGAGCGGTCGAGCACCAGCTCGATATACTCGTCGCGGGCGGCCCAGGGGTCGTTGAACAGCCGTCGGCCAAGGCCCTCGAACTTAGGGGCCACGGCATCGCGCAGCCAGTCCAGGGCGGCACGCAGGGGCGCGCGCCAGGCCTGGTTCCAGCCGGCGGTGCCGCCAGAGTTACAGCCGCAGTCGCGGCTCCAGCGGCCCACGCCATGCACGCAGCTCCAGGCGGTGTTCTCGATAAGCTGCACCTCGTGGGTGGGCGGGTGCTTGGCGAGGTAGGCTGCGTAGTTGGTGAGCTCGGCCATGCCGCTGGCCTCGATGTGGTGGAGCGCGTAGGCCAGGGCCATCTCGCCGTGGCGATGGTGGTGGCCGTAGGTCTCGCCGTCGGTGGCGATGTTGGCGAGCTGCGGCCAGGGGCGATACGCGTTGAATGTGCCAGCGATGCGCCCAGCGAAACCGGCGCCGTTGGCGAGCAGGCGCTCGAAGGCCACGGCGCGCGAGACGGGGCCATCGTAAAAAAAGACCGTGATCGAGCGGCCCTCGTTGAGCTTCACGAGGTAGGGGCGGGTCGGGTCAAGCTTGCCGCCGTGCGTCTCGTGCCACACCGGCTCGCCGAGCTTGCGCAGGTGGCTGGCCTGGCCCGGCTCCAGCACGGTGAACGCAATGCCCTCGGCGGCCATCATATCGAGGCTCTCAAGGTCCACGGCGGTCTCGGGGAGCCACATACCCTCGGGCTGGCGGCCAAAGCGGCGCACAAAATCCGCGATGCCCCAGCGCACCTGGGTGAGCTTGTCGCGGCGCGCGGCGAGCGGCATAATCAGGTGGTTGTAGCACTGGGCCATGGCCGAGCCGCGCCCGAAGTGGCGGATACTCTCCTCGTCGGCCTCCAGGATAGCGTCGTAGACGGTGGGCGCGTGCTGCTCCAGCCAGCTCAGCAGGGTGGGACCCACATTGAAGCTGATGCGGCTGTAGGTGTTGACGATCTGCGTGATCTGGTTCTGGTCGTCGAGGATGCGCGCGGCGATGTTCTGCTCGTAGCACTCGGCGGTGATGCGCTCGTTCCAGTCGTGGTAGGGGTAGGCGGAGTCCTGCTGCTCGATCGCCTCAAGCCAGGGGTTCTCGCGGGGGGGCTGGTAGAAGTGGCCGTGGATGCAGATGTAGCGCTCTGGCATGATGTGTTGGGGGGGGGCGCCCACGAGGGGCGCCCGTACGGGTTCCTGGCAGCTTGGGCGCGCGGACGGGTTCCTGGCAGCTTGGGCGCCCGGACGCTAGCCGGCGCGCTTGAAGAAGAGTGCGGCGAGGGGCGGCAGATCGATGCTGAGCGAGTGGGTGCGCCCGTGGTAGGGCTGCTCGTCGGCCTGCTTGCCGCCCGCGTTGCCCACGCCAGAGCCCCAGTAGTGCTCGGAGTCGCTGTTGAATATTTCCTGCCACCAGCCGCCCACGGGCACGCCCACGCGGTACTCGCGGCGCACGATCGGCGTGGCGTTGATCACCACGAGGATCTGGTCGCCGGTGGAGCGACCCTTGCGCAGGAAGCTGTAGGTGCTGCCCTCGGAGTCGCCCGCGTCCATCCACTCGTAGCCGGCGGGGTCGGCATCCAGCTCGTGCATGGCCGGCTCCTGCGCGTAGATCCGGTTCAGGTCGCCCAGGCAGTCCAGCAGGCCGCGGTGCGAGGGCTGATCCAGCAGGTGCCAGTCGAGGCTGTCGTCGTGGCGCCACTCGCGCCACTGGCCGAACTCCGCGCCCATAAAGATCAGCTTCTTGCCGGGCTGGGCGATCATGTAGCTAAAGAGCAGGCGGTTATTGGCGAACTTCTGCCAGTTGTCGCCGGACATCTTATCGAGGATCGAGCCCTTGCCGTGGACGACCTCGTCGTGCGAGAGCGAGAGCACATAGTTCTCGCTGAACATATAGAGGCCGCGAAACGTCAGCTCGTTGTGATGGTAGCGGCGGTGGATGCCCTCGCGGTGGAAGTACTGGAGCGTATCGTGCATCCAGCCCATGTCCCACTTGAAGCCAAAGCCCAGGCCGCCCACGTAGAGCGGGCGCGAGACCATCGGCCAGGCTGTGCTCTCCTCGGCGATCGTCTGCACGTCGGGGAAGCTCTTGTAGACCTCGGCGTTAAACTGGCGCAGGAAGGCGATCGCCTCGATGTTCTCGTTGCCGCCGTACTCGTTGGGGATCCACTCGCCGGACTTGCGCGAGTAGTCGAGGTAGAGCATGCTGGCCACGGCGTCCACGCGCAGGCCATCGATGTGGTAGCGGTCGAGCCAGCAGATCGCGGAGCTGATCAGGAAGCTGCGCACCTCGTTGCGGCCATAGTTAAAGATGAAGCTGCCCCAGTCCGGGTGGAAGCCCTTGCGCGGGTCGGCGTGCTCGAACAGATGCGTGCCGTCGAAGTAGCTCAGCGCAAAGCCATCCGTGGGAAAGTGCGAGGGCACCCAGTCGAGGATCACGCCGATCCCCTGCTGGTGCATGTAGTCCATAAAAAACATAAAATCTTGGGGCGTGCCAAAGCGGCTGGTGGGCGCGAAGTAGCCGGTGGCCTGGTAGCCCCAGGAGCCGTAGAAGGGGTGCTCGGTGATCGGCAGCAGCTCGATGTGCGTGAAGCCGGCGCGCTTTACGTGGTCAGCCAGGCGCGGGGCCAGCTCGCGATACGTGAGGAAGCGGTTCTCCTCCTCGGGCACGCGCATCCAGGAGCCGAGATGCACCTCGTAGGCCGACATGGGCGAGGAGAGGCCCTGGAGCTTGCCGCGCGTCTGCATCCAGGCGCTGTCGCCCCACTCGTAGCTGAGGTCCCAGACCTTTGCGCCGGTCCTGGGCGCAAGCTCGTAGTGGGCGCCGAAGGGGTCGGTCTTATCCTCTTTGTAGCCGTAGTAGCGCGAGGAGACGTGGAACTTGTAGCAGGCGCCCTGGCCAATCCTAGGGATGAAGAGCTCCCAGATGCCGGAGCCGCCGCGCAGCTGCATAGGGTTGGCGCCGGAGTCCCAGCTGTTCCAGTCGCCGATCACGGCGAGGTACTCGGCGTTGGGCGCCCAGACGGCGAAGTAGGTACCGGCCACGCCGTCTAGCGTGGTAAGGTGGGCGCCCAGCTTCTCGTAGAGCCGATAGTGGTTGCCCTCGTTAAACAGGTAGACATCCGTGTCGGTGAGCTTGCTGAAGCCGGCGGGCGTGGCAGGCACCACTGCCACAGCGGTTGCCTCGGGCACCACAGCCACAGCGCTGGACTCAGGTATCACGGCCACGGGCGTCGGCGCGTCGGGAGTCTCGGGAGCGTCCAGCGGCTTCTTTGCGCGGCTGCGCAGGGCGGGCTTTGTTTCGTCGGACATGGGAATGCTTTCTATGTCGGGCCGTAGCAGTTGCGATATGCTCTATCGGCTATCGGCTATCGGCTATCGGCTATTGCACATCAGGCCCTCACGCGCCCACCTGGCGGAGCACGCCGCTCAGGGGGATGCTCAGCCAGGTGGGGCGGTTGTTCATCTCGTAGCTGATCTCGTAGACCACCTTCTCTAGCACAAAGACTTCCAGCAGGGTCTCCAGGTCGCCCCTGGCGGCGGGGATGAAGGCGGCGCCGGCGGCCGTCTCGCAGTAGCTGCGCAGGAAGGCGGCGCTCACCCAGAAGGCCCAGAAGTCGGCCCAGTGCCGCAGGCGCGCCGCCGCCTCCGGGGCGACGGTGGTGGCGTCGAGGCGGGCGAAGAGCGCGCCGTAAGCGGCGTACTGGTACGAGCGCAGCATGCCTGCCACATCGCGCAGGGGCGAGCGCTTGATGCGCCGCTCGCTGATCGGGCGCACCGGCTCGCCCTCGAAGTCGATGATCATGTAGTCTTTGCCGGTGTAGAGCACCTGCTCCAGGTGGTAGTCGCCGTGAGTGCGCGTGCGCACGGTCTCGATCTTGGCGCTGCTGACGCGCTGGAAGCGGCGCAGCAGCTCGTCCTCCAGGGCTAGCACCTGGGCGGCCTCGTCGCGCACGCCGTCCGGCAGGCCGGGCAGCAGCTTGCGCAGGCCCTGGAAGGTCTGCGAGGCCTGGGCGCGCATCGACTGGTAGAGCGAGCGCTGGTAGAGCAGCGAGAAGGGCTCGGGTGCGAAGGCGGGCGTGCGGCCAGCGGCCAGGGCGAGGTGCAGCTCGGCGGTGCGCTTGCCCAGCAGCCGGGCCGACTCGAGGTAGCCCGCCACAAGGTCGCCGTCGCCGGCAGGCAGCTCGGCGGGGGCGTCGAGCAGGGCTGCGATGGTGTTGGCGCTTGCGGGCGCCTCGTGGTCGCGCTCCAGCGCGGCGTCGAAGTAGCGACCCAGCACGTCCAGGGCGTAGCTGCGGGCGTTGCCGTCGTTGGGCACAAAGCCCTGGAGCAGGGCCAGGGTCATGGGCGGCTCGCCGGGGCGCTCGTACTCGATCGCGCCGGCCAGGGGCGGTGTGTTCGCGAAGCCCTGCTCCTCGCTGAGGAAGCGGCTGAGCTCCAGGTCGGGGTTCATGCCGCTATCGACTTTGCGAAACAGCTTCATGATCAGGCGGCCGCCAAACTGCACCGACGAGTTGCTCTGCTCGCCGCGCATTAGCTGTGGCTCCAGGCTCTCGGTGGTGGCGAGGATGGCGCGCAGGGCGCGGGTGGGGTGGCCGGACAGCTCGCCGCCCGCCTCGCCGCGCAGGCGGCGGCGCGAGAGGATCAGGTCGAGCAGGGCGCGGGCGAAGTCGCGGTCGCTCAGCGGGTCGTAGAGCACGCCGGGCTCACGGCCTTGGCTCACGCGCAGGCGGGCGATCACGGTGTGGCGCGCGTCGGCCAGCAGCTGGCGCATCTGGTCGCCCTCGG
>JAYUYB010000522.1:0-3620 GCA_043752655.1 Chloroflexota bacterium | reverse complement strand
TCTTCCTCGCCAATATGGGCGTGGAGGTGCTGCGCCTGGATGCGGTGGCCTTCATTTGGAAGCGCGTGGGCACAGACTGCGAGAACCAGCCCGAGGCCCATATGATCATCCAGGCCTACAACGCGCTCACCCGCATCGCCTGCCCGGCGCTGCTCTTTAAGTCCGAGGCGATTGTCCACCCCGACGAGGTGGTGAAGTATATCGATCTCGGCGAGGCCCAGCTCTCCTACAACCCGCTGCTCATGGCGCTCTGCTGGGAGGCCCTGGCCACGCGTGAGGTGCGCCTGCTGGCCCGCTCGCTCGCGACGCGCTGGCGTATCGCCGATGGCTGCGCCTGGGTGAACTACCTGCGCGGCCACGACGACATCGGCTGGACCTTCGACGACGATGATGCGCGCGCCGTGGGGATCGACCCGTGGGGCCACCGACGCTTCCTGAACGCATTCTACACGGGCGACCACCCTGGCTCGTTCGCCCGCGGTGTGCCGTTCCAGGCTAACCCCACCACCGGCGACGCCCGCGTGAGCGGCACCCTGGCCTCGCTGGCAGGGCTGGAGCAGGCGCTTCACGAGCGCAACCCCATCCTCACGGATCTTGCGATCCGGCGCATCCTGCTGCTCCACAGCGTGATCCTCAGCGCAGGCGGCATCCCGCTGCTCTACATCGGCGACGAGCTGGCGACGCTCAACGACTACGACTACGCCCGCGATCCGGCCAGGGCCGCAGATAGCCGCTGGGTGCATCGGGTGGCCTCCGACTGGGAGCACGGGGAGAACGGCGGGCGCTGGTCGGACATGGCGGAGCCGGCAGGCTATATCTACAACGAGCTGCTGCGGCTGATCGCAATGCGCAAGGAGTTGCCCGCCCTGTCTGGCGGCAGCCTCACGGTCTTCGATACGGGGAGCCCCCACCTGCTTGGCTACACGCGCGCCAGGGGCGGTCACCGCATCTCGGTGGTGGCAAACTTCAGCGAGCGGCCTCAGTCGATCAGCGCCAATCGGCTGCGCCTAAACGGCCTTGGCTACGAGTTCTGCGATCTCAACAGCGGGCTCCGGCTTAGCGCCGACGAGAGCCTGCCACTCACGCCGTATCAGTTTGTATGGCTCGAGGCCGTGTAGGGAGCAAGGGAACAGGGGACAGGGAACAGGGGACAGGGCCGGGCAGGTTGGGCAGGCTGGGCAGGCTGGGCATCGCTCACCGCCCCTCGCTCGTCCCCTCTTCCTTCTTACTTCTTTCCTGTTCCCTGTCCCCTGACCCCCTGTTCCCTCTCGGATAGAGTCGGATGCTATACTCCTGCTGGGCGTAATTCGGCGCCTGCGGAGGGCGGCGCATGTGGCGACAATTTCTGGACTGGCACGCAAGGCTGCCCTACCCCGACGCGCTTGAGCGCCGGAACGCGGCTCTGCTGGAGACGATGGAGCTGAGTGTCGCTGGGGCGGCATTACTGATGCTGCCCGTCTTACTCTTATCGGAGCGTGCCTTCGCCGCAACGCTTGTAGTGAATGGGTTGTTGCTGCTCTGCATGGCCATCGCGCTAGTGGCGGTTGCCTTGGTGCGTAGCGGGCGTCTGCAAGGCTCGGCGCTGCTCACAGCAGGTATGCTGATCGCCGTGCTGAGTGTACTGCTCTTTGGTAATACCCTGGCTGAGGGCGCAGAGATCATGTTCGCCTATGCGCTGCCGCTCACGATTGGCGGGCTGTTGGCCGGTCGCCGTGGCATAGTGCTTACCTGTGTGGCAAGCATGCTCGGCGTTGGCCTCGCGCTGCTTCTAGTTGCGCTAGGGGCGCCAGGCGCTGGCTTTGCTGTTTCAAGCAAAGACTCGACGCTCATGTCCTTTGTCACCTTCGGCATTCTGACTAGCCTGCTTGGCCTTTTTATGGACATCCTGAGCACCCAGGCCCGCGAGGCATTGGCTGCTCGCCGTAGCCGCGAGCGGGAGCTGGAGGGTCTGAGCCGCAAGCTGGAACTGGCCGTGCGTGAACGTACCGCCGATCTAGAGATCGCACTAGGCGCGCTGGAGCAGCGGGCCGCCGAGGCGGAGCGCCTGCTGGATGAGAACAGCCGCCAACGCGGGGCTATCCGTGCCCTGAGTGTGCCTGTGCTGCCGCTCGATGGGCGCACACTGGTGATGCCGCTCGTCGGCGAGCTCGACGGCTCACGCCTGGAGGCGGTGCAGACCCAGGCCCTGGAGGCGGTGGAGCGCACGGCCGCGCGGCGGCTTCTGATTGACATAACAGGCGTGCCGCTGATCGACACGTACGTTGCCCAGAGCCTGCTGCGCACGCTGTCGGCGGCGCGCCTACTCGGTGCCGAGGTGGTGTTGGTGGGCGTTCGGCCCGAGGTGGCCCAGACCATTGTTGGGCTGGGGATCGATGTGGGTGAGCTGCGTACCTATGCCGACCTGCAAACGGCCCTTCGCTAGACGGTGGAGGGTAGACGGTAGACGGTAGGGGCAGCACCGTCCACCGTCCATCGTTAAATAGAGACTCACAAGCCATGCCCACATCTACCCATACCGACGACATCGAGGCGCTCTCGCATGGCGAGCTTGCCCAGCTTGTGCGCGAGCTGCGCTCTGCCAACGATCAGCTACGCTCAGGCTATAGTCAGCCGCCTACGGCCGCCCAGAGCATGCTCGACGACCAGATGCGCCGCACCTCGCTGCTTACCCAGCTGGCGATCGAGTTCCGCGAGTCGCTCGACCCGCAGACGATTGTCGAGCAGACGCTGCGGGCGATCAACGCGCACCTGGTGGTGGCCGGTACGAGCATTGTGCTGGTGGCGCCAGGCGGCGCCCTCGAACTGGCCTACAGCGTGGTGGATGGCCAGGTGCAGGCGATGGCGCCTGAGCTCGCCCGCGACGTGGTCGAGCAGGGTCTGGCCGGCTGGGTATTGCGCCACGGTAGCAGCGTGGCGCTCTCCGATCTAGCGCGTGACAGGCGCTGGCTCCAGTTTAGCGAGCAGCACCGCAGCGGCAGCATGATCGTCATCCCGGTGCGCCAGTCCAGCGCCACGCTCGGCGTGCTTACGGTTCATCGGGCGCTGTCCTACGCCTTTAGCAGCCACGACCTGATCTTGTTGGAGGGGGTATCGGCCCAGCTTGGTGTCGCCCTGAGCGCCGCGCGCCACCAGGCCAGCGAGCGGCAGCGGCGCGATCAGGCCATGGCGCTGCTGGAGATGAGCCAGTTTCTTACCGCAGAGCGCAGCCCCGGCGAGGTGGCAGCCATGCTTCAGGAGAAGAGCATGCTCGTCTTCGGGGCGCGGGCAGGCTTCCTCTTCCTCGCCGACGAGGCTGGCAAGCTTAAGCTAGTGCTCCCAGAGCTTGGTCTCTCGCGTGAGGCGGCCTTGGCGCCGCATGCCGTGGGCGCTGCCCAGCTGGCATGGGCGGGCCAGCGCATCGCCACAACCGCGCCTACGCCCGCGCTCACCGCTGTGGCCCTGCCGCTCACGCATCACAGCGGCACGATCGGCGCCTTCGCCCTGATGCACGGCAATAGTAGTGGCTTCTCGGCGGCGGTCTGGTCGCTGCTCACGGTCTTCACCCACGTGATCGCGGCGGCGTGCGCCAGCATGGGGCTGGTTACACGCCTGAAGCAGGAGGGGCGTGCACTGGAGGCGCT
>JAYUYB010000521.1:0-3633 GCA_043752655.1 Chloroflexota bacterium | reverse complement strand
CTACAGCGGCTACCCGACCTTTAACTACAACCCGGCCCTCGCCGCAGCTCTGAAAAACGCCGGCATCGACGTTGTCTCCACCGCCAATAACCATATTCTGGATCGTGGCCCCGAGGGTCTGGACGCCACGCTGCGCGTGCTGGAGGCGAACAGCATCCTTCAGCACGGCACGGTGCCCAGCGGCACGGCGGAGCACCCGCCCTACACGCGCCTCACGCTTACGCGCGGCGGCGCCACGGTGACAATCGGTTTTGTGTCGGCAACCTGGGGCACTAACGGCATCCCCGACCCAAACAGCCAGGTGAACCTGCTCTACGAGTCGAACGAGTACGGCCAGCAGGGTGGGGTGCGCGCCAGCGTGCTGGAGCAGATCGCGGCGGCTGATCGCGACAACGACCTGGTGCTGGTGGCGGCCCACTTCGGCTACGAGTACCAGTTCTACCCAGACCAAAGCCAGGTGGAGGCGGCGCGGCGCATGGCCGAGGCGGGCGCCGACATCATTCTCGGCGCCCAGGCCCACACGCTCCAGCCCGTCGATCTGATCGACCTTGGCAGCCGCAAGACGCTCGTGGTCTACTCGCTCGCTAACTTCCTGGCCTCCCAGGGCAGCTTCCAGGCAGAGTCCTACGCTGCCACCTCGGTGATCTTCTACGTGGGCCTCGCCCGCAGCGCCGAGGGCCGCGTGCGCGTGACGGGCTACCGCTACCTGCCGACGATCCATGTGGACAACGACACCCGCCCCGCGCCCATCCTGCCCGGCAGCGCCGACGACGTGATCGACCATGTGCGGACGATCATGCGCGACCCTGGCGGCCTGCGCCAGCTGTCGCCCGATGCCCCACCGCCCGGCACGAATTTGGAGGTCTGCGCGCCGCTGCTGTTCGCCGAGGCCCCCGACACGCCGATTCCCGGCGACTTTGCGCAGCACTACCGCGCGCTCCCGGCTCCCATCCCTGTGCTCGGCCTGCCGCTCGGCCCGGTAACAAACGAGCTCGCCGGCGACTGCGAGACGAGCGTGTCGGTGCTCTACACCGAGCGACAGCGCCTGGAGCTGCACGCCGAGCAGCCGTGGCCCTTCCGCGTGAGCGGCACGCTGCTGGGCAGCCACGCCTTTGCGCAGCGCTACCCTGGCGTGGAGGCCGCGCCGCGCACCGAGCTCGGCGCCCCAGACGCATTTGCCGACACGCGCTTCCGCGCCTTCTACGAGCAGAGCGGCGGCCTGAGCGCTTTCGGCTACCCGATCTCGGGCAGCCTCAACGAGGATCACCCGGAGACCGGCGTGCCCACCACGGTGCAGTACTTTGAGCGCGCCCGCTTCGAGCTCGCGCCCAACGCGCCGCCCGGCGCGCCCCTCGCCGAGCAGGTGCGGATCGGCCTGCTCGGGCGCGAGCTGCGCGAAGCAGGCGGCGCAGCGGCGCTCTGCGGCGGGGGCATGGCTACGGCAGCGGGCGGGGATGCGGCGCAAGTGACAGGCAGCGCCGACGCGCAGGCGGGGCAGGCGCGACCTGCCGCCAGCGGCGACGACCTGGCCATCGTGGCGGATCTGCTCACCCAGGCGACCGGCAGCTTCGGCTGGTGGATCCCAGCCCTGGCCGTGGCCGCGCTGCTCGTGGCGATCCTCGCCCTTGGCGGCTTCGCCGTAGCCGACTGGCAGACATACCGGCGGCGCGGCGGCGCCCAGCGGCGCGAGCGCGGCTACCGGCGGCGGCGCAGCGCCTACGAGCGCTTTGGGAGCGTGCCGGTTCAGGGAACAGGGGACAGGGAACAGGGGACAGGGCGGAGCGCCAGCGCAGCGTGGCTACCCGAGCCGGCACAGGCGACGCCAGCGCCCGCCGCCCGTGGGGAGCGCACATCTGAGGATGACGATGAGCTGCTGCGGAGCCTGCTTGGGGGGTAGAGGGATTCCTGTTTAAGACAAGGAACACGCATATGAAAACATCGCAGCTTCCGCAAACCAAGCGCACTTCAGCCATGATCTTCGGCAGGCAAGCGCATCAATGGGGCGGCCTGGCCTTTGTGCTGGGCAACATGCTGTTTGTGGTCAACAAGCTCGATGAGATGAGCCGCCTGTTTCTTGGGCGGCGCATGCCGGATGTGATTTCCGGGCAGAATCTCGGGCTGATTTTCCTGGGGCAGGTCGCCTTAAGCATTGGCTATGTGGCATACTACCAATTCTACGCGCAGCGGGTAGGGCGGCTGGGCAAAAATGCGCTCCGTCTGCTTAGTGGCGGCGGCATTGTGCTGGCGTTTGGGCATGTTAGCTTCATGTCCGATCTGGGAGCTTACATACCGCTTGCGCTTCTGCCTTACGTCGAAGCGCTGTTTCTCCTTGTGATCATCGGGTTGGCGTCATTACTCATTGGTCTGATCTGGTTTGGCGTGCTCAGTTTGCGCCAGCCGGCGTTGAGCCGTTGGCCCTGGCTCCCGTTGGCCACCGGGCTGATGGGCTTCATCGGCTTTTTTCTGTTCCGGGGCGAGGAGATCACGGCCATCTTCCTCGTCTTCCGCACCCTGTTTGCCTTCGGCCTGATCGGGCTTGGCCTGAGCCTGTGGCTGGAGAAGCCCATTCAGCCTGATTTAGCGGCATAGCAGAGCGGCCAATGAAGCGTACGCATCCGCTACGCTACACCGCCGTATCAACCGGCAGGCGCACAATAAAGCGCGTGTTGCCCGGCTGCGACTGCACTTCGATCGTGCCGTGATGCTGCTTGATGATGCGATAGCTGATGTCGAGCCCCAGGCCGGTGCCCTTGCCCACGCCCTTTGTGGTGAAGAACGGCTCGAAGATGCGCTGCTGGATCGCTGTGGGGATGCCGGGGCCATTATCGGCGATCTCGACCATCACAAAATCGTGCCCGCAGCGCGTCACCAGGCGCAGATTGCCTTTGTAGCCCATCGCCTCGATCGCATTGGTGATGATGTTCATCCAGACCTGGTTGAGCTCGCCGCCATGCCCGGTGATCTTCGGCAGGCCAGGGGCGTACTCGCGCTCCACCGTCACGCCTTTCTTCAGCTTGTGGCCAAGCATCGTGAGCGTATTCTCCAGGTCGCGGTTGATGTCGACCTCCTGGACGGGCCCCTGATCCATGTACGAGTAGGCCTTGACGGCGCCGACCAGATCCGCGATGCGGCGACTGCCGAGCTCGATCTCACCGAGCAGCCCGTCGGCGGCGGCGGCCTCGGCAAGCCATGCGAGGGCCTGTGGTACGGCGGCGGGCGGTACGCCGGCGATCACCGCTTCTAGCTCCTCGGGCTCGATACCGAGATCCACCAGCGCGGAGGCCACCTCGAAGGCGCCGGGCACGTCGTGGTCGGCGAGCCAGTCGCCCAGGGCGTCCTCGCAGTCGGAGCGCTCCAGGGTCGAGAGCGGCTTCACGCTGCTCTGGCGGGCCACAAGGCTCTCCTGGAAGGCGGCGAGGCGGTCGATCTGATCGCCGCCCATGCCGAGCTTGCAGAGCTGGAGGGCGCGCGTCTGGAGCCGGGGCAGGCTCTCGCGCAGCGTTGCGGCGGCGCGCTGGGCGGCGGAGGCGGGGTTATTCAGCTCGTGGGCGAGGCCCGCGGAGAGCTTGCCGAGGGCGGCGAGCTTCTCGTGGTTCTGGCGCACAGCGGCGTAGCCCTGCATGCGCTCGGCAG
>JAYUYB010000520.1:0-3643 GCA_043752655.1 Chloroflexota bacterium | reverse complement strand
GCGTACGGTCGGCGCGTCTCGAAGCGCACCTCAGGGTAGTGTGCTGCCAGCGCATGCTCATGGCTTCCAGCGATACCCAGATACGCTGCTCTGAGCATAGCAACGTGTCGCCAGGGGGCGCGAAAACATGCCGCGACCCTGGGGATAGAAATGTCAACGCTATGCCAAGTTGCGGCGTGTCATCGGGGGGCGTCCGAGGTGTACGAAACCTTCACCCCGGTAGCGCTTCGTTCTCCGCGCTGCGAATGCCGTAGTCGTATGCTGTGCACATGGGCGCACTGTACTACGGAGGGTTCTATGCGTAGATTGCTTCTTCGTCTGCTCGCCGGGTTTGGCGTGCTCTGCACGCTCCTGCTCGCGCTCTTTGCGGCGACTATTCCCACCATCCGAAAACGCTGGCGACGGCGCCTCACGGCGGCCCTGCTGTTGAGCGCGCTGTTCGCGGTGTGGGCGGCAGGCCCGACGCACGCCGCCGAGACGCGCGGTGGCGATAATGTGTCGGCCGTGATGAAGCTGTCGAGGGCGACCTGTATGTGAGCGCGACCACCGTGACCGTCGATGGCATCAGCTGGGAACGGTGATCAGCATCCTCGTCGTGCTCTTGGCCTTGGGCGCGCTCTGGCAATGGGGGCGTGCGCAGATCCAGCGCGGAACGCCAGCTGCCCAGCCGGTGAGGGGGCTGCAACCTGCTTGGATTCACGTAGTGCAGGTGCCTGGGATATTCCATAGCAACCTACCGACAGGCCGCCGATTGTTGGAGGTGCGCTGCGCAGGAACGCACCGCTAGCCGCCGAGCGAGATGCCAATCAGGCGCCCAATACCAAAGGTAATTGCGGCGGCGGCCAGGCCCACCAGCACCTGGCGCATCCCCGAGTACCAGATGCTGCGCCCGGTGAGCAGCGTAATCGCCGCCCCAATCCCAAACAGCCCCAGGGTACTCAGTGCAACGCTGAGACCAACCGCAGCCAACCCGCTCAGAAAGAAGAAGGGCAGCACCGGCACGACCGCACCGACGGCGAAGAGCAGAAACGACGAGATGGCCGCTTCCCAGGCCGAGCCGCCGAGCTCGTCCGGGTCGACGCCCAGCTCCTCGCGGGCAAGCGTATCGAGGGCGTTCGGGCGGTCGGCCATCAGCCGGGCGGCCAGGTCGTGGGCCTGATCTTCCGGTAGGCCCTTCGCCTGATAGATCAACGCAAGCTCCTCCTGCTCCTCAGCCGGGTTCTGCGCCAGCTCATCGCGCTCGATAGCGATCTGGCGCTCGTAGAGCTCGCGCGAGCTCTGCACCGAAATCCACTCACCCAGGGCCATCGAGAAGGCACCGGCCAGCAAACCGGCGAGCCCAGCCACGAGCACGCCGCTGCCGCCAGTGCGGTCCGCCCCTGCGACGCCCATCACCAGGCTGAAGTTCGAGAGTAACCCGTCGCTCGCCCCGAGCACGGCGGCGCGCAAGGCGTTGCCGCTGCTCGCCCGGTGCCGGCCTTCGAGCTGCGCCAAAGCCGGGCCCGCCAGGCCGCCGGGCGTGCCCGTGAGGATCGTCTGGAGCACGCGTGCGTGGGCACGCTCTTGCCCCGGCAGCGCCGTCGCGCGTGACTCAGGTTGGGCCGCGTAGGCGCGGCTATCCATGCGCTCCAGGCCGCCGACGGTGGGGAGCACAAAGGCCGGCCCAAAGCGCTGGGCCAGCCAGATGAGGATGCGCGTGCGCCAGCCAAGCCGGCGCGGTGGGATGGGCGTGCCGGCCAACGCCAGCTGGTCTTCCCAGAACTGGGCGTGCTCGGACTCAACCGCGGCGAGCTTGCGGTAGACTGCGGCCAGCCCTGGTTGTGGCTCGGCGGCGGCGATCGCGGCATAGAGCGCGGCGCTCTCGATCTCGTCTTGCCAGTTTGCGCGGTAGCGTGCGACTGTATCGGTCATCGGGTGGCACTCCTTCGGCCGCAGTGCTGCGGCAATTTAGCGGCTCGTGTGCTGGGCTGGGCGCACCACGCGCCCCTTCTTGGTCATCGCCTCCGCTGAAGCCGACGCTCACGCGTGCGGGAAGCTCAGCCAGATCGTCGTCCCACGGCCGGGCTCGCTGGCGGCTCCCACCTGGCCGCCCATCGCCTCCACCAGCCCCTTCGCGATCGCAAGCCCGAGACCGGCGTTGCCGCCCTCGCGGCTGCGCGCCGGGTCGGCGCGGTAGAAGCGCTCGAAGATATGGGGGAGATGCTCGGGCGCGATTCCATACCCACTATCGGCGACGCTCAGGCACACCCCACGCCCCTGAACTACCGCCGCCAGCACGATCTGGCCGCCCGCCGGGGTGTGGCGCAGCGCGTTGTCGAGCAGAATCAGCAGCACCTGCCGCAGCCAGTCGGGGTCGGCGTTGAGCGTACCTGACACTGCGCCCAGTGCCACTGTCACCTCGCGCTCGGCTCCTAACCGCGCGGTCTTCCGCTGGATCTCGGTGAGCAGTACGGAGAGATCAATCAGGGTAACAGACAGCGGCAGCTGGCCGCTGTCGAGCCGTGAGAGCGTCAGGAGGTCGTTGACCAGACGGCGCATATGGTCGCTCTCTGAGATCACATCGCCGAGCAACTCGCGCTGGTCTGCGTTGTCTGGAGCCATGCCGCGCAGGGCCACCTCGGCGCTCGCGCGGATCAGGGTCAGCGGCGTGCGTAGCTCGTGGCTGGCGCTGGCAACAAAGCGCTGCTGGCGCTCCCAGGCGTCCTGCGCCGGGCGCAAGGCCCTGCCCGCCAGCCACCAGCTTCCCGCGCCGACCAGCATCATGCTCAGGCTCCCCAGGGCCAGCAGGCCGATCATGAGCTGCCTCAGCACCTGCTCCTGGTCGCCGAGTACGCGGCCAAGCTGGAGCGCGGCGGGCCCATCGCTGCGGGTGAGCGGGTAGGTAAGCAGGCGCACATCGCGGCCATCGGGCAGGACAACCGTGCGCACGTCGCTGCCATTGGACAGCGCGGCCTGCAGGGCGCTCAGATCAGGGGCGAGCGGCACCGCCGGGTTGGGGTCGAAGAGCAACTGTCCGTCCCGGTCGAGGGGCAGCACGAAGATCGCCGCCAGCTCAGCATCGTAGGCGAGTGTCTCGCCCGCGCGCGGCTCAACGGCTGCGGTCGTGTCGTCATCCCCATCACGCGCATCGGCCTCGTCGTCCTCGGAGATCCCAGACGCTGTGCGCCGCTGCTGCAGGAAGCCGCTCTCACTGCGCAACAGCGACCAGTCGCGGTCGGCCGCAGCCAGCTCGGGCGGGATGGGCGCGGCCAGCGCGTGGAACTCGTGGGTCATCTTGTGCTGTAAGGCCAGATCGGTCACATCGCGGAAGTAGCTCGCCACCACCAGGTAGGCCCCGCCGCCGATCAGCGCCACCAGGGCCAGGGCCGACAGCGCGTAGAGCAGACTCAAGCGCAGGCGCAGCCCGCTAAACATCGGGTGCCTCCAGGCGATAGCCCAGCCCACGCACGGTGATGATCGGGTCCCGCTCGTGGGGCGCGTTCAGTTTACGGCGTAGGTAGGAGATATAGACATCGACCATCTGCGGCTGCACATCATGCTCATAGGACCACACATAGTCGAGGATCTGCTGGCGGCTCAGGGTCTGGCCCAGGTTACGCATCAGGTACTCCAGCAGATTCCACTCGGTGGCGGTGAAATCGAG
>JAYUYB010000519.1:0-8891 GCA_043752655.1 Chloroflexota bacterium | reverse complement strand
GCGCGACCCCGACCAATACGCCCGTGCCGGCTACCAGCACGCCCACCAACACACCTGCGCCTGCGACGAGCACGCCCACCAACACACCTGTGCCTGCGACGAGCACGCCCACCAACACGCCCGTGCCGCCCACGAGCACGCCGACAATTACGCCCACGCCGCTCGCCACGCCGACAGTAGGACTCTTGAACGGAGGCTTCGAGAGCGACGTTAACGCCGATGGCCGCCCCGACAGCTGGACTAGCGATGCTAGCTTTGGTTACGACGGCTCGGCGGGGATTGCCCGGAGCGGGGCAAGGGCAGGTCGCCATACGGCGACAACGAACGCCACCTATAACATCGATCAGCGGGCCGGTACTGGCACCATCGTGCCCGGCAAAGGCTATCGCCTCTCTGGCTGGGTCAACATCCCTCCAACCGGCGACAGCTTCACCTTCAGGTTGCAGGTGCGCTGGCTGAATAGCACAGGTGGCCTGCTGAGCACCACGACGGTTAGAAGCTTCACTGCGGCCACCGCAGGCTGGACGGAGGTGCAATCGTCGCTGCTGCGCGCCCCGGCGGGTGCTGTGACAGCCGAGGTGCGCATGGCCGTGAGCAGCCTCAATGCCACAGTGTACATCGATGATATCGCCTTTACGCCCGCCAGCCTGCTCGCCAACTGGGGCTTCGAGACCGACAGCAACGCCGACGGCCGCCCAGACAGCTGGACAAGCTCGTCGCGCTTCCTCCGCTCCAACAGCCTGGTGCGTAGCGGCGCCTTCGCGGGGCAGCACACGGCGACCACCAATCCCACCTATATCATCAACAGCTCGACAATTACGGGCCTGTACGCAGGCAGCGTCCATACTGTCAGCGGCTGGGTGAACATCCCGACCCGCGCCGACGACTTCACACTCACCGTCGATGTGCAGTGGCGCGATAATGCTAATCTGGCCGTTGGCACCACGACGATTCGGACCTACGCCGCCACGACAGCTGGCTGGGAAGCCTTCAACCAGAATGTGAGCGTGCCAACAGGTGCGACACGGGTTGTAGTGCGGATGAGTGTGACCAGCCTGAATGGGACACTCTACGTCGATGACTTCGCCTTCGAGTAGCGGGAACAGCGTACAGCGTAGCCCGAGCCAGGGACGGCCCGGTCGGCCAACCGCCTGCCGGGTCCTCCCTTGTGAGCGACCATGATTCACGCTCCTATGACCACAGTGCCCGTGCGGGCCACAGGTGCGCGACCTAACGTAGCACCTGTGGTGCCAGAGTTCGATCTGTCCATTGTCATCGTCAGCTGGAATGTCCGGGCGCTGCTTGAGCGCGCACTGGATTGTGTCTACACAACCATTCAGCGCAGCAGCTTCGAGGTGATCGTCGTTGATAACCGCTCCGACGACGGCAGCGTTGCGATGGTCCGTGAGCGCTTTCCCGCAGCCCATCTGATTGTCAACGACACCAACGTCGGCTTCGGACGGGCCAACAACCAGGCGGCGACTCTGGCCCGTGGCCGCTACCTGCTGCTGCTCAACCCCGACGCCTTTGTGCATACGGGCACCGTCGACCGGCTCGTAACATTTATGGACGGGCAGCCCGATGCGGGCGCCTGCGGCTGCCTGCTGCGCTACGCCGATGGACGGCTCCAGCGCTCCGTGACGAGTTTCCCCACCCTGCTCACCGAGCTCTGGACGACGCTCGGGCTCGACCGTGCATTCCCCAACCACTCGCTGTTCGGGCGCTACAAACTCACCTACTGGGCCATGGACGATCTGCGCCCGGTGGACGCACTGATGGGCGCCTGTCTGCTACTGCGGCGAGACGTGATCGCGCAGATCGGCCTGTTCGACGAGCAGTTTTTTATGTACTCGGAGGAGATCGATCTCTGCTACCGAGTGCAGCGGGCCGGCTGGAAGAACTACTTTGTGCCCGATGTCGAGGCCACCCACATCTGGGGCGGCAGCTCGGCGCGCGTGCCCAACGCCAGCTTTCTGCGCCTCTTCCGCAGCCGCGTGCAGTTCTTCCGCAAACACTACGGCACGGGCGCCACCCTCGCCTACAAGGTCGTGCTGGCGCTGGCTGCCCTGCTGCGGGTGCTTGGTGGCCCGCTGCTGTTCGCCTTGCGCCGCGACCCCGGCGTGCTGAGGCTCTACCTGAATTACCTGGCGCTACTCCAGGCCGTGCCCAAGCTCTAGGAGCGAAGCAATGATTGACACACCGACCTCGCCGCCCGGCGCTACGGCGCAGATCGCGGGCGAGGCGCGGCAGCGGGCGCACAAACAGAGCGCACTGCTCGATGAGCGGCTGCTCGTGGGTGGGCTGATCGCGCTGCTGCTGTTGCTCGCGGCCCTGCCTACGATCTTTGCTTATCTCAGCAGCCCGCCAGATCGGCGCTTCCAGGGCATTGTCTACGGTGTGGCAGACACGGCCCAGTACTTCTCGTGGCTGCGGGATCACCGGGGCGCCTGGCTGGTGCCGAACCGCATGACCTCGGAGCCGAACGATCCGGCGCTCTTTAACCTGCTCTGGCTCGCCATTGGTCGGCTGCAGGCCGCGACCGGCCTCGCCACCCCGCTGCTCTTTCAGGCGGTGCGCGTGGTGGCCGGCGCAGCGCTGCTGGTGATGCTGTACCTCGGCTGTGTCCGGTTTACGCAAGGCCGCGCCGAGCGGCTCACGGCCTTCCTTGTGCTCACGCTTGGCGCTGGCCTCGGCTGGGTCTGGGTGATCGTCAAGTATCTTCAGGGCTTAGCGGATGTCCCCTTTCCCTTTGATCTCTACGTCGCCGAGCCGAACACGCTGTTTATCCTGATCGCCTTCCCGCACTTCGCCATCGCGACGGCCCTGATCCTGGGGATTTTCCTCTGCTACCTGGCCGCGCTGCGGCGCCGCAGCCCGCGGCTTGTGGCGGTTGCGGCGCTGCTGGCGCTTACGCTTACGCTGCAGCACGCCTACGATCTGCTGATTATCACCCTAGTGCCGGGGGGCTTCCTGGCGCTCAAACTCCTGCGCACCCGGCGCATCCCGTGGCTCGCCGGGCTGGCTGCCCTGGCGATCGGGCTGGCAGCGCTGCCACCGGCGCTCTACTTCACCGTGCTGACGAGCGGCGACCCGCTCTGGCGCGAGGTGCTTGATCAGTTCTCTAACGCTGGGGTGTTCACGCCGCCGCCCCAGCATCTGCTGATCTTGATGGGCCTGCCGCTGCTGCTTGTTGGCGCCGCCCTGCTCGATGTGCTCGTCCGCCCGGGCCGCGTGCAGCGGCTTCGCCACGCCTTCGCCACAGCAAGCAACGAAACGCTCTTTCTGTGGAGCTGGTTCCTGGTTGGCTTTGCACTGCTCTATATCCCCACCGACTTTCAGATCCATATGCTCACGGCCTGGCAGGTGCCGGTTGGGCTGATCGGGGTGCGCTGGCTGCATCGGCGCGCCATACCCGCCGTCGCGGCGCATCAACCTCGCCTGGCCCGCGCCCTGCCAAGTCTGCTGCTTGTCGCTGTGCTGCCCACTAGTCTCTACCTCGTCTCGTGGCGCATGCTCGACCTCGGCCGCCACGCGGCGCCTTACTCGCTCGGTGCCGACGAGGTGCAGGCCCTAGACTGGCTGGGCGCACGCGCCACCCGCGACGACGTGGTGCTGAGCGGGCTTACCCTCGGCCAGTATGTGCCTGTGTACAGCGATGCGCGTACCTTCCTGGGCCACTGGGCTCAGACTGCGCACTTCTATGAGAAGCGTGCGGCCGTGGCGAGCTTCTTCCAGGTAGGCGCCAGCGATGATGCGCGACGCCTGCTGCTACAGCGCCACGGTGTCTCGTATGTGATCTACGGCGCTGAGGAGCAAGCCCTCGGCGGCTTCGACCCGGCGAGCTCGCCACTGTTCAAGGCTGTCTTCCACGCTGGCGCCACGACGATTTACCGGGTTAGGATCTGACTATGGTCGAGCAGCACGCCGCTGTCGCGGCCCACGTAAGCACTGTGAGTCGGGTGTGGCCACGCTTGGCCCTGGCCGGGCTTGTCATGCTTGCCCTTGCGCTGGCGTTGATCAATCTGCCCTACGCACCGCGCACCTGGTTCGACGAGGGCTCGCACCTGCACGTGCCGAAGACGCTGGTGCAGCACGGGGTCTACGCCGACATCAGCAGCGAGGGCTTCCGCTACTACGGCCCTACGGTTGGCGTCGGGCCCACCGTTATGCTGCCGATCGCGGCGAGCTTCCAGCTGTTTGGCGTGGGGCTGGCCCAGGGCCGCGCCGTGATAGTGATCTACCTGCTCGTCGCCCTGGCCGCTGGCTACGCGCTGGCCCGCCGCCTGCACGGGCGCGGCGCCGCGCTGCTGGCGCTGCTGCTGCTGCTCGCCTCGCGCACCATGGGCTTCGAGGGGCTGATGGAATATGGGCGCCAGGTGCTTGGCGAGGTGCCGGGCGTGGCCTTCCTCTTCCTGGGCTGCCTCGCCTGGGCGCGGGCCGTAAGCGAGCCAAAGCGTGCGCGCACGGGCGCCGCCCTGGCGGGGCTCTGCTTCGGGCTTGCGCTCGTAACCAAGAATCAGTTCGTGCTGATCGTGCCGCCCGCCCTCGCTCTCGCCGCGCTGCTGGACTGGCGCTACTACCGCGCGGGCAACTGGTGGCTGCGCCTATTGCCAGTAGCGCTCGCGTGCGCCTGCTTTGGGGTCTGGACGCTCGTGCAGCTCCAGTTTCTTGGCCCAGGCAGCTTTGCGGCCAATCTAGCCCAGACCCGGCAGGCCGCAGGCGGCGCGATCTTCGTCTTCGACCCGGCGGCAACGCTGCGCGCTGTGCGCTACCTGATCCAGCCCTACGGCGGCCTGCTGCTGCCCGCCCTGGCCTACGCGCTCTGGCGCTGCCGCGCACGCACGCCCGGCGCCCTCGCCGAGCTGCCCGCCGTGCTCATCCCCGTCCTCTGGCTCTGCTGGTATCCGCTCTCGCTTGGCTGGCCACGCTACGCCCTGCCCGCCGTGGCCCTTGGGGCGCTGGCCGTCGCCAGGCTGGCCGTGGATGCCGTGGCGGCGCTGCGTGCGCGTGGCCGCCCAGCCCTGGCGTGGGGCGCGGCGCTCTACCTCGCCCTCGCCATCGTCGCCCCCCTCGCGCTTACGTGGCGCGTTGTGCTGACGCCGGACGATAGCGCCCAGCGTATGGCCGCCTACCTCGACGCCCACGTTCCCGCAGCCACCGTCGTCGAGACCTGGGAGCAGGAGCTTGGCGTGCTGACGGATCATCGCTACCATTACCCGCCAATCAATCTGCTCGATACGGCGGTGCGCGGCACCTGGCTGGGGGCGGCGCGGCTGAGCTACGATGGGCTCGCGGATCGGCCAGCCTATGTTGTGGTTGGCCCATTCGGCGGCTGGGTTGGCGTCTACCCCGCCGCGACGCTGGAGCGAGACTACGCGCCGGAGCATAGCGCGGGGCCGTATACGCTCTATCGGCGCGTGGCGCCCTGATCTGTGATAGCCGATAGCCGATAGCCGATAGCCCACTCGCGCAGTCCCCTGTGCCCTTGAATGAGGAGCGCCGACGCCTATGCGCCGCACCCTGCTTATCTTCGCCCTGCTGCTGATCTGCTACGCCTACGTGCTGCCACGCTGGGCCGACTGGAACCAGAACTCGCGCCTTAATCTGGTGCTGGCCCTGGTAGACGATGGCACCGTGAGCATCGACCGCTACGTGGCAAACACCGGCGACTACGCGCTCTTCAATGGGCGCGCCTACACCGACAAGCCGCCCGGGCTCTCGCTGCTGGCCCTGCCCGCCTACGCCGTGCTCAGCCCGGTCCTCAACCTGCCGCCCGTCCGCGAGCGGCTGGAGCGGCTCGGCGGGAGCGCCGCCTTCGGCGCTACCCTGCGCGAGGAGGGCACAGGCCTGCGGGCCGAGAAGCTGCGCCAGGCCCTTGCCCAGTACGTGCTTACGCTGCTAGCCGTGGCCACCCCCGCGGCAGCCCTTGGCGCCCTGCTTTACCACGCGCTGCTGCGCCTGGGGGCGGGTGCCAACCCTGCGGCCTTCGGCGCCCTCGCCTATGGGCTTGGCACCAGCGCGGCGCCCTACGCCGGCAACTTCTACAGCCACCAGCTCGTGGCGAGCCTGCTCTTCGGCGCCTTCTTTGTGGCCTGGCCTCGCACCGACGAGGTGGGCCGGCCTGCCTACGCGCGTGGGCTGCTCTGCGGCCTGCTGCTGGGCTGGGCGGTGATCAGCGAGTACCCCGTGGCCCTGCCGGGCGCCGTGATCGGGCTCTACGCCCTAAGCCGCCGGGGCTGGCACTGGCTCGTCCCTCTGGCGCTCGGCGGCGCGCTGCCTGGCGCCCTGCTGGTTGTCTACGACCTCGCCGCCTTCGGCACGCCGCTCCCCGTCGGCTACGCCCACTCGGCGCTGTGGCAGGATCAGCACACCATCGGCTTCATGAGCATCACCTACCCCCACGCCGAGGCGCTCTGGGGCCTTACGTTCGGCGGCTTCCGTGGGCTCTTTGTGCGCGCCCCATGGCTGCTGCTGGCCATCCCAGGCTACGCGCTCTGGCTGCGGCGCGGCGCCCACCGTGCCGAGTGGTGGGTGGCGCTGTTTGCACCGCTCACGCTGCTGCTCTTCTACGGCTCATCGGCCATGTGGGGCGGCGGGTTCGCCGCAGGGCCGCGCTACATCGTGCCGCTCATCCCGTTCCTGGCCCTGCCCGCCGCCTGGCTCGTGGCGCAGCTCTGGGCGCGGCCCCTCGCCCGCGCTGGCAGCATCGCCCTTGTGACTCTCTCGGTGGTCCTCGTCTGGGCCGAGGCCACGGCGGGCCAGAGTTTTCCCCATGATACTGTGCGCGACACCTGGGGCGGCTACGTCGCCCCCGCCTGGGCCGCTGGCGATATCGCCCGTAACCTGGGTATGGCAGGCGGCCTCGCCGGGCCGCTCAGCCTCGCCCCGCTGGCAGTGGCGGCCATCGTAGTCGCCGCGCTGCTGCTGATCGGCGACGCGCGCCAGACGCCAAACGACACCCGCGCTCGGCCCGCCCACCTGAAGAGCGAGGGCTAAATGCGTATCCTGCTGCTCACGCAGATCCTGCCCTTCCCGCCCGATAGCGGCCCGAAGGTGAAGACCTATCACCTTATCCAGCAGCTCGCCCGCAGCCATAAGGTGACGCTGGTCTCGCTGGTGCGCTCCGAGGCCGAGGCCGCGCAGGCCGCGCAGCTGCGCGAGCTCTGCGCCGAGGTGCATACGGTGCTGCTGCGGCGCTCACGCCCGCGTGACGCCTATCACCTCGCCGCCAGCTCGCTTACGGGCGACTCCTTCATCATTCGCCGCGACGACTCGCCGGAGCTGCGGGCGCGCCTGGCCGAGCTGACGCGCCGCACCCACTTCGATATCGTTCACGCCGACCAGCTGAACATGGCGCAGTTCGCGGTTGATCTGCCAGCAGGCGCCCGTGTGCTCGACGAGCATAACGCTGTCTGGACGATTGTGCAGCGTATGGCCGAGCACAGTAGCTACGCCCGGCGCGTGGGCCTGGAGCTAGAGGCACGCCGCCTGCGCCGCTACGAGGCCCGCATCTGCGCCCGCTTCGATGGGCTCCTCGTCGTTAGCGAGCCCGACCGGCGCTTCCTCGCGCTTGCCGCCGCCGAGGCCGGAGTCGCGCTGCCGCCCACAGCGGTCATCCCGATCGCCGTCGACGCGCAGGGCCAGCCGCCGGTGGCCCGTGAGCCAGCCCCCACCACTATTCTGAGCATGGCGACCATGTTCTGGCCGCCCAACGTGGACGGCGTGCTCTGGTTCGCCCGCGAGGTCTACCCGCTGGTGCAGCGTGCGGTGCCCGAAGCCCGCTTTGCCATTGTGGGGGCGCGGCCGCCCCAGGCGGTGCGCAGGCTCGTCGAGGAAGATCCCAGCATCGAGGTGACGGGCTATGTGGCCGACCCGCAGCCCTACCTGGAGCGCACGGCCGCGCTGATCGTGCCGGTGCGGGCGGGCGGTGGCATGCGCGTGAAGATCCTGGAGGCCCTGGCCCGTGGCCTGCCGATCGTCTCCACGACCATCGGCTACGAGGGTATCGAGCTGACGCCGGGCGAGCAGTTGCTGGTTGCCGATACGCCTGCGGAGTTCGCCGCCGCTGTCGTGCGGCTGCTGCGCGAGCCCGAGCTCGGCCGACGCCTCGCCGCCGCTGGCCGCCAGGTGGCCGAGCAGCGCTACGACTGGCGCGTAGTAAACCCCCGCGTCGAGGCGCTGTACGAGGCGGCTCTGGCACGCGCCGCAAGCCCGGCGATGCGCGCATAGCCGATGCTAGTTGGGGCCAAAAATGGCCTGGAAATCTGTGTCATCTGTGGACAAAAAGAGAACTGCGCAATGAGCCCCCTCCGCATCCTTTTCCTGGCGCCCTACGTTCCCTCGCCGCTGCGCGTGCGCCCCTTCCAGCTGCTGCGTCGGCTGGCGCAGCGCGGCCACACGGTAAGCCTGGTGTGCGCGGGCGGCGGCCCCGACGACGACGCGGCGCTCGCAGAGCTGCGCCCGCTCTGCGAGCGCGTGGTCGCCGTGCCGATCGGCCGTGGCGCACGCGCGGCAGCGTACTTGCGGGCGGTGGCTGGCGACGGGCCACTGCAAGCCGCCCACTGCCTTAACCCTGCCCTGGTGCAGGCGGCCCGCGTGGAGCTTGCGCGCAGCGCTTTTGATGTGATTCACATCGAGCATTTGCGCGCCGCCGAGGTGGCGCGGGCAGCCGTCGCTGGCCTGCCAGACGCGCCGCCTCTGCTGCTCGACGCGGTAGACAGCATCAGCCTGCTCTTCGAGCGCGCCGCCCGCCAAAGTCCCTCGGCGCGGACGCGCGCCCTGGCCTTGCTCGATCTCGCCCGCACGCGCCGCTACGAGGCCGCTTACGGGCGCATGTTCGACCACGTCGCCATCACCTCGCCGGAGGATCGCTGGGCCATCGAGCTGCTGCG
>JAYUYB010000518.1:0-8902 GCA_043752655.1 Chloroflexota bacterium | reverse complement strand
ATCACGGGCGCGGCGAAAAGGAGCACCACAACGGCGAGGGCGCCGAGGAAGCCGCCGGCAGCCACGGCTCGCAGCGAGAGCTGGGCGAGGCGCAGCAGCGGCTGGGCCACTAGCGGGATCACGGCGCAGATCAGGCCGGCCCAGGCGATCAGCCAGAAGAGCAAGCGCACGTCGGGGCGCCGGTCGGCGAGGCGGCCACCAAGCCAGTAGCCCGCCGCCAGATAGACCAGGGTCATGCCGATCACCACAGCCCAGATCGGCTGCGAGGTGCCGAAGAACGGCGCCAGCAGGCGCGGCATCACCATCTCGATGCCGAGTGTGCCGACGCCCGCGAGGAAGACCACGGGGAGCAAGAGCTTCTCTTTGGACTTATCCGCCTTCACGATAACTCAATTCTGTTCCAGGACGCTCTTCCGGGAAGGGCTCCTCGAAGTTGAGGCAACCCTGGCGTACCACCTTCCCGGAAGATTAAAACTTAGGCTAGATCGCGCTGCGGACCAGCCCCTGGAGCAGCTGAAGCAGCAGCATGGCGACGAGGGGGGCAAGGTCGATCATGCCCATGCTGGGGAGCACGCTGCGGATGGGGGCGAGGATCGGCTCGGTGATGTCGCGCAGGATCTGGGTGACGCGCATGTTGCCCATGGGGTCGATCCAGGAGATCAGGACGCGCCCGAGAATGGCGAAGAGCAGCACATTGAACAGCAAGTTGACGAACGTTAAGATGTAGCCAGACATGGGGGGAACCCTCTCCTCATTAGTGATAGATACCGTTTAGGCTTCGAGCCTGGCCCGCACCGCCGCCGCGTGGGCGTAGAGCCCCTCGGCCTCGGCGATGCGCCGGGCGGCCGGGCCGATCCGCGCCAGGGCCACACTGTTCAGGCCCACCAGCGAGATCACTTTGCGAAAATCGTCCACATTCACCGGCGAGGCGTAGCGGGCGGTGCCCTCGGTGGGCATAATGTGCGACGGGCCAGCCACATAGTCGCCCAGCACCTCGAACGACTGCTCGCCGAGGAAGACGCCCCCAGCGTTGCGCACCTTGCCCACGTAGGCCCACGGGTCGGCCAGCAGCAGGCAGAGATGCTCCGGCCCATACTCGTTGGACAGGTCGAAGGCCGTGTCGAGATTCGGCAGCAGCACGATGGCACCACGTTGGCTTACGGCCTCGGCGGCGGCGCGCGCGTTGGCCTCGGGCAGCAGCTCTAGCTGGCGCCCTAGCTCGGCCTGAACCTCGCGAGCCAAGCTTGGCGAGTCGGTGAGCAGGATAGCGCTGGCCTCCACATGTTCCGCCTGGGCCAGCAGGTCGGCGGCGACATAGCGCGGCGCGGCGTGAGCATCGGCGATCAGCAGCGTCTCGGTGGGGCCGGGCAGGCTCTCGATGCCGACGGTGCCGTAGACGAGGCGCTTGGCCTGGATGACGAAGCGGTTGCCGGGGCCGGCGATCTTGTCTACGCGCGGCACGCTCTCCGTGCCGTAGGCCATAGCCGCCACGGCCTGCGCCCCGCCCACCGCGAAGAGCCGGTGGATGCCAACAAGATGGGCCGCCGCCATGATTACTGGTGCGGGCTCACCGCTCTCAGGGCGGGGCGGCGAGCAGACGACGATCTCCTCTACGCCGGCCACCTGGGCGGGGACGGCGGCGTGGATCAGCGAGGAGGGTAGCGGGGCGGCCCCGCCTGGAACGTAGATTCCCACCCGCTGGAGCGGCAGCACGAGCTGGCCGCGTGCTCCTTCGACGCTGAAATCAACCCAGGAGTTGCGGGCCTGGCGCGCGTGGAAGCTGCGGATCTCGGCGACAGCAAGCTCCAGAGCCGTGCGCAGCTCGGGGTCGAGTGCCTCCGCTGCGACGCGCCAGCGCTCGCGTGGCACCTCGAGCGCGGCGGGAGCCACCCCATCGAAGCGGGCGCTGAGCGCGCGTAGGGCCGTGTCGCCAGCGGCGCGCACGGTGGCAATAATCTCGGCCACCGTCTGCGCAGTGGCCGTATCTTCATCGAGCGGGGCGCGGCGCAGTACGCCCGCGCGGGCCAGCGCTAGATCAGTGATAATCGGGATTGTCATGCACGACCTCGTATCAAAGGCTTTAGCTTTCATTATACTGCGAAGCGTCGCCGTCGAGGTTACAGCCCACAAAACCGCGCTGCGGCGCGGATAATGCCGATCAACGCTTGACAGGCCCATGAGTATCACGTATGATAGGCTTTGCAGAGTGTAAATGATAAACGAGTGTGTGTGGGCGCCCATGTCGGGCGTGGCGGACCGTTCGCAGAGCAGCACGCCAGTATTCGCTTTACGCTAAGACGACGGAGTAGCCATGAGTCAGCGACGAAGGCAATGGGCGGGGCTGCTGATCCTGCTGGCGGCGGCCCTGCTGGTAAGCGCGGCGCCGCCGAAAGCTGCCGAGGCCCAGGGGAAGATCTACTTCCCCCAGACCGGGCACTTCCTTGGTGGCGCCTTCCGCTCGTTCTGGGAGCGCAACGGCGGCGTCGAGATCTTTGGCTTCCCCGTGAGCGAAGAGTTCGTGCAGAACCGCGATGGTCGGGTGGCCCAGTACTTCGAGCGGGCCCGCTTCGAGCTGAACGTCGTGAACAACAACGCCGTGATCAGCTTTGGCCTGGTGGGCCGCGAGTATCTTGCCGCCACCGGCCAGGGCTTCCCGCGTGTGGCGCCGGTGCGTGCCCCCGGCCTGCGCTTCTTCCCAGAGACGGGCCACACCCTGCGCGGCGAGTTCCGCAACTTCTGGGAGCGGCGCGGCGGCGTGGGTGTCTTCGGCTTCCCAATGAGCGAGGAGCTTGTGCAGCAGCTCGACGATGGGCGCAACTACCTTGTGCAGTACTTCGAGCGTGGCCGCTTCGAGCTGGTTGGCAGCCGCGTACGGCTCGCCACGCTCGGCAGCGCCCTGGTACCGTGCCAGCTCCGGCTCGGCCTGCCTAGCTCGTCTCCGCCAGGCGGCCCCGTCCCCGAGGGCGACCCGAAAACCTGCGCCGCGCAGCCTGGTGGCGGCCAGTCGCGCGCCTTCCCCGACCCGGCCCCGCCCGGCACCACGCTCGGCTTCGAGGCCCGTGGCTACCAGCGCGGCGAGGAGGTGGCCCTCTGGCTGAACCTGCCCAACGGCACCGCGCGCGCCCTGCCCTACCGTGCCATCGCGGACAACGACGGCGTGGTCCTGATCGGCTTCCGCACCCAGTCGAACGACCCGCCAGGCAACTGGAGCATCGTCGGCCAGGGCCTCAGAAGCAACGTGGTGCGCGTGGCGGCGTTTAGGCTCGCGCCGTAAGCTGTGCTGAAACACGCCGAGTCCGCTTGGACCACGAAGAACACGAAAAGCCGCGAAGGACACGAAAGCCGTTCCTAATGCTTTCGTGTCCTTCGCGTTTTCGTATTCGCGCCGTTCGCCTTCCTTCGCACCATTCGCGGTCCAGGCGTTTTCGTATTCGCGCCGTTCGCCTTCCTTCGCGCCGTTCGCGGTCCAGGCGTTTTCGTGTTCGCGCCGCTCGTGGTCCAGACGGTTCGTGCTTTGCTACGGACGCGCCTCCAGCACCAGCTGCACATCTTCTGGCGCGCCCGCGCCGTCGCGCAGCACACTCAGCGTGATCGTGTCGCCGACCACATGGTTCAGGTCGAGCAGGCCGATCAGCTGGTCGCCGTCGGCCACGGGCAGGCCGTTGAGCGCCACCACGACATCGCCGCCCACCCGCAAGGGCACGCCGTTCACTTGCGTCTCACGCTCGCCCGCCCGCAGCCCTGCCCGCGCGGCGGGGCTGTTCGCGCGCACGTCGGTGATCAGCACACCACTGCTCACGGGCAGCCCCGCCTGCTCGGCCAGCAGCGCGTCTAGCGACCACATGCCGATGCCCATCCAGGGGTGCGCGTAGCTACCTGTGCGGATCAGCTCTGGCGCCACTCGCACCACGGTGCTAGCCGGCACTGCGTAGCCCACGCCCTCGAAGTCGCTGCCGCCCTGGCTTACTGCGATTGCCGTATTCACCCCGATCACCTCGCCGCGCACGTTCAGCAAGGGGCCACCCGAGTTGCCAGGGTTGATCGCCGCATCTGTCTGGACAATATTCGGGATACTGTAGGTGCCGAACTGCCGCGTCGGCCCGCGCAGGGTGCGCCCCAGGCCGCTCACCACGCCCACCGTGAGCGTGTTCTGTTCGCCGAAGGGGCTGCCAATCGCCACAGCCGTCTGCCCCACCGCCACCTGGCGTGAGTCGCCAAGGGCCAGGGGCGCCACGCCGGGCGGCAGCTCGCGCACCTTAATCACGGCGATGTCGCTGTCGGGATCAGTGCCGATCAGCTCGGCCATGGCGGTGGTGCCATCAAACCAGCGCACCTGAAGCTGGCTCGCGCCCTCCACCACATGGTTGTTCGTCACGATGTGGCCCTGGTCGTCGATGAGGAAGCCAGAGCCTTGTGCGCGGGCTTCGGGCGAGCCGGGCACAGTGGGGTGGCCCTCGGGCAGCGCGGCGCCAAGCACCTCGATGCTGACCACAGCGGGGCTAGCGCGGCGATACAGCTCCACAAGCAGCCGCTCCTGGTCGATCAGGGCGCTGCTGAGCGCTGGGTCGATGGTGGGCTGTGCGGGGATCGTGGGCAGAGGCAAGTCGGTAGGGCGTGGCGGGCGTGGCGTGGCAGTCGGGCCGCGCCCGGTCTGCACTTGGGCCATCGCGGCCACCTCGGTCTGGATCGCCTCGACGGTGGGGTCGGGGCGCTGGCCTAAGTTGGATCCGCCAACGCTGCACCCGGCCAAAGCCAGGGCGGCGACGGCAAGGAGCAGCAAGCGTCGCATAAGTTTATCCGTAGCACGCCGAGTGCTGAGTGCTGAGTTTACGCCGTTTTGGCGGGCCAGAGGCCGGGCCAGAGCGAGCAGAAGAGCAGGCCTGCGGCGAAGCCCGCCTGGGCGCCGTTCAGCAACAGCAGCCAGAGCGGCGCGTACCACAAGCCATTGTAGTGGCCTACAATCTCTAGAGGCCAGAGCAGAAAGGGGAGCGCGCAGAGCAGCAGGCGCAGCGCCCAGGGCATGGCCCGAAACCACTGGAGCGGCGCCCATGTGTGGCCGCGCTGATCCGCCAGCACCCGTGCCGCCATCAGGCCAAGCGTGGCGCCCCAGCAGCGGGCGCACACTGCCATAGGCATGCCAAAGAGCAGCGGCGAGCGCTCGGGTGTCGGGCAGACATAGGTAGCCAGCAGCTCGCGCGCAAGCCAGCCAGCATCCGCCAGCAGCGGCAGCCCAGTGGCCCGAAAGAGCGGCGAGATGATCGGCCCTAGAATGAGCGTCCAAAGGATCGCGTCAAGCGCCCAGCGCGGCCAGAGACGCGGCGCGGGCGGTGCTGTACTAACGAGAGCGGTAGTTGCCATAGTAATCTAGGCGTTACGCAGCTGAGGCTATAGGAGCCGTCATTCTGTGCAACACAGTTCTTGTCGTTCCGAGCGCAGCGTCGAAGGGCTCGGGGTGACAACAGTGATTGACACTGCACACTGCGTTCAAAGCCTCCGCACATCCCACCAGATCCTCGGCATGCGCGCAACTTTCTCGCGCAGCCGTAGGTGAGCCCGGCTGGTGTACGCATCGTAGCGATTAGCTGTAAGCTTGTCAAGAATACCACGGTAGACACGGGCGGCGGCGCCGATGGCGAAGCGGCTCTCCTGGGGCAGTAGCGCGATCCCCGCCCAGCTCTCGTCGTAGAGGCGGTGCGTGCGCTCTACCTGAAAGCGCATCAGGGCGCGGAAGCGCTCATCGTAGACCCCGGCGAGGATGTCGTCGGCGGAAAGCCCAAAGCGCTCAAGCTCATCTTGTGGCAGGTAGACCCGGCCGCGCGCCGCGTCCTCGCCCACATCCCGCAGAATGTTTGTAAGCTGCAGCGCAACCCCCAGCTTGATCGCGTAGGGCTCGGCGCCGGGGGCGTGGCCGGTGATGCCCATCACCAGCAGGCCCACAACCGAGGCCACACGGTAGCAGTAGAGCCAAAGGTCGGCGAAGCTGGCATAGCGGCTGATCGTCAGATCCATCGCCACGCCGGCTAGCAGCTCGTCGACCAAGCGGGCCGAGAGATTGTAGCGTGTGCGCGTGTCGTGCCAGGCCACCAGCACCGGATCGTGCGACATAAGGCCGATAGCTCTGGCCTGCAGCACCCAGGCTGCCAGGGCGCGAGCGGGGTCGCCCTTGGCCATATCGACCGTGTCATCGGTGATGCGACAGAAGGCGTAGAGCGCCCGCACGGCGCGGCGCGTCTCGGGCGCCAGAAACTGCGAGCTGAAGTAGAAGCTCTTCGAGTGCCGCCTGATCAATCGCTCGCACTCGAGATACGCCTCCGCTGTCGCCTGGGGCGGGTGCGGCGGCCATTCATCCGAGCCGACGAGAGGCGTCAGATCGGTGAGGTGAAACAGTAGCGCTAGCTGCTCCTCGGCGGGGAGGGGCTGCACCGTCAGCGTGCCATGGGCGCCCAGCGCCAGCGAGGGGCTAGAGTTCAGCGACAAGCAGCTCTCCTTCAGGCGCTGCACCTGCGCGGGCACGCAAAGTCGGGCAGGCCGGGCTGGCAACGGCACATATACCAGGCGCCCGCTCCGCAAGCGCGGCCTGCCTAGTTCAAATACGACCACGCTTCGTGCGAGTATGTTCAGAAGATGCGTGTAGCGTATCTATAATACGCGAATCGTAGCATAAAGGCAAACCCTCGCTGTGCAAAGCCTGTGCATGACGCTTTGCGCTACGGGCAGCGGTCTGAACCGCTTACCCAGTGCATACGTACAGCGGCGGCTAACGGATCTGCACAGCCTTACTGTGCAAGCCTACGTGCACGTTTCAGACCACAAAAAAGCCCCCTCGCCCCTGCGAGCGGGGCATCCCTGTCGCCCGTGCCCTGTCCTCTGTTCCCTTGACCTAGCGGCTCACACTCAACAGCTCCGCCACGGTGTCCACGGCCTCCAGGGCATTCTTGCCGAGGAAGGTGCCGGGCATCTTCTGCACAAGGATGGGGTTAAGGTTGTAGGCGCGGCCGCCGTAGCCGAAGTGTGGTGTGGGCGGGGCGAGGCTCAGCACGGCCCGGCCGATCTCGATCAGCTGTGTGGCCGCCTCGGTGGTCGAGGCGGCCATCACGACCATGTCGGGCTGAAGCTGCCGTACGGTATCGAGCAGATCGCGCATGGGCACCTCGGGGCCAAGGTAGATTACCTGCCAGCCGTGGCGCACCAGGAAGACCGAGAGCATCAGAGCGCCAAGATCGTGCTGCTCGCTCGGGGCGCAGGCGACAATCAGCATGCCGCGCCCGTCGGTAATATTATAGGTATTGAAGAGGCCCGAGAGCTTGCGGCGCACGAACTGCGTGGCAAAATGCTCGGCGGTGATGGAAAGCTTGCCGGCGTGCCACTGCTCGCCCACCTCTACCATTACGGGCTGCACTAGCTTGAGGAACACATCCTCCATCGGGTAGAGCGCGAAGGCTTCGCCGAGGATCTGCTCGGCCCGCGTGGAGTCGAAATCTACCAGCGAGGCTAGCAACCGGCTGTTGAGCCGATCCCAGGTGTGAGGCTCGGTATCCACGGCGGTGCTCAGCCACGAGAGGTTCGACTCGTTGCCGTCGCCCATCAGGGCAATCGCCTGGCTGATCGTCAGACCCTCGGCGGTGCGATCTCGCAGCCAGCGGATGGTCGCAATGTCGCGCTCGGAGTACAGCCGGTGCCCGCCGTCGGTGCGCTGCGGGCGCGGCACGCCGTAGCGGCGCTCCCAAGCGCGGAACGTGTCGGCTGGCACGCTCGTCTCCTGCGCCACCGCCTTGGTGTTGTAGCGCGGCTTATCCGAGAACTGTGACAAAAAATGCTGCTGTGCCATGCGGGCTGCCTTCCCAGTGATGAGAAATGGAGCGCGAGTGACGCACGTTTCAGGACTTTATACCGTGCTAATGCGTCATAATGAACACGCTCCGTCAAAAGATTGTATCACGATGCACAAATGGCGTCAACATTATGCACAGCAAACCAACGTAGTCTTCTGAGTAAAGGAAGTACGCCACGAGCGCTCGGCTTAGATGACGACCTCCTGGAAAATATTCACCAAAGCGTTCATTGAAACGGCCCGAAGATCGGCTATAGTGGGGCTATGCGCGTGCTAATTACCGGTATCAATGGCTTTGTTGGCGGGCACCTCGCCGATCACCTGCTGGCGCAGGGTCAGCACGATCTCTGGGGGCTCACACGCAGCGCAGGGCGCCTCCCGCCCTTCCTCGTGGGCCGTGTCCACGAGGTTGTCGCCGACCTGAGCGACCCCGAGGCCATCCTCAAGGCGATTGTCGCAGCCCAGCCCGCCGTGATCTACCACCTGGCAGGCCAGCCCTTCGTGCCGGAGTCGTTTCGCGACCCGGCGGCCACGCTCAGCGCCAACATCCTCGGCGCACTACATATCTTCCTGGCCCTGATCGAGCACCGCATGGCGACCCGCGTGCTGGTGGTGGGTACGAACGAGGAGTATGGCACGATCAGAGCGGCCGATCTCCCGATCAACGAGGACACGCCCCTGCGCCCCGCCAACCCCTACGGTGTGAGCAAAGCCGCCCAGAGCCTGTTGGCCCACCAGTATCACCTGAGCCACAGACTCGACGTGGTGCGCGTGCGGCCCTTCACCCACATTGGGCCGCGCCAGAATGAGCGCTTCGTCACCGCTGCCTTCGCCCGCCAGATCGCCCGCATCGAGCGCGGCCTCCAGCCGCCCCTGGTGCAGGTGGGCAACCTGAGCGCCCGCCGCGACTTCACCGATGTGCGCGATATGGTGCGGGCCTACACACTCCTGGCCGAGCACGGCGAGGCAGGCGCCGTGTACAACGCCGGCTCCGGCCAGGCAGTCATGGTGCGCGAGCTGCTCGACTACCTGCTAGAGGCCAGCAGCATCCCTGTAGAGCTGCGCCTTAAC
>JAYUYB010000517.1:0-8906 GCA_043752655.1 Chloroflexota bacterium | reverse complement strand
ACGCCGCCACCCAGGCGCTCTACTACGCCAACATCGGCGCGGGCGACATTGTGCGCGTGCGCTACACCGGCAGCGCCAACCGCTCTCCCAGCGCTAGCTTCAGCGCCCAGCCCGATTTTGGCGAGGCGCCGCTGAACGTGAGCCTCGACGCGAGCGCCAGCAGCGACCCCGACAGCGGCGACAGCATTGTGGCGTACCTCTGGGCGTTCGGCGACGGCGCCACCGCCGAGACGACCGGCCCCACCACCAGCCACACGTTCACCAGCGAGGGTAAATTCACCGTCACCCTGCGCGTGCGCGACAGCGTCGGTACGCTCTCGGGCAACCCGGCCAGCGCCCGGATCGACGTTGGTAACACGCCGCCTGTCCCGCAGATCCTGGCCCCGGCTGTCGGTGCGCGCTTCGACGCCGGCGAGCAGATCACGCTGCGCGGCAGCGCCACCGACGAAGAAGACGGCCCGCTGGCGGGCGCGCAGCTTAGCTGGGAGGTGCGCCGCCACCACGACACGCACTTCCACCCGTACCTCTCCACCACCGGCGCCGAGGCGAGCCTCACCGCGCCCGCGCCCGAGGATCTTGGCGCCGTGAGCAGCAGCTGGCTGGAGCTCAGGCTCACCGCCACCGACTCCCTAAGCCGCACCACAACCATCACGCGCGAGCTGCGGCCGCTCATCGTGAGCCTTCGCTTCGAGAGCGCGCCGGCCGGCCTGCGGGTGAGCGTGAACGACGGCGTGAGCACCACCAGCCTCGACACGCCCTCCACGCTGGCCTCGTGGCCCGGCTACGGCCTTACGCTCAGCGCGCCAACCGGGCAGCGTATGGGCGGCGTGCTGATGCAGCTCTGCGGCTGGCGCCACGGCGGCGCCCCCGCGCACCTGCTCATTACACCGGGCAGCGACACCACGCTTACGGCTGTCTTCGCCCCGGCCAGCCAGCCCTGCCCGGCGCAGGTGGGCGACGAGCGGCTGTTCCTGCCGCTGGTGCGTGTACGAGCTGCACCTTGATAGCGCAGCGTGCTGCAGTGGAGCGCGAAAAATTCACCGTAGGTTGCGGGATCTTTTCACTGCGTATGCGCACCGAGTCGTATGCTGGAGCCATCCGCGCAGCAGCGCCTACGATCCGCCCACGCGTGGAAGGGCAAATAGCGTTTCAGTATGGGTGCTACGAACGAGGCAGCTATGCACGATGTGATCATTATTGGTGGTGGGGCGGCGGGGCTGGCGGCCGCCGTGTATGCCCAGGAGAAGCAGATCGACTATCTGCTGGTGGCGCCCGCGCTGGGCGGGAAGGCCGTGCCAGCGACGTGGGGGGACGGCATTGGCGCAACCCTGGCGCAGCTCTTCGCGGGTAGGCTCGCCATGGCACCGCAACAGCTCCTCGCCGACCGCGCGCTCGATGTTACGTGTGTGGATGGCGGCTTCACGGTGCAGACCGAGGGCCACGGGCCGCAGCAGGCGCTGGCGGTGCTCGTCGCTACTGGGGTGCAGGCTGTGCAAATGCCGGTTTTTGATGGCATCGCGCCACTCCGCTACAACCTGGGCTACTCTGCGGCAACCCACGCCCAGCGCATGGCCAATAAGCATGTGGCGGTGATAGGCGATACGCTGCGTAGTCTGCGCGGGGTCCATGAGCTCGCGGCAGTCGCTCGACGCGTGTTCTTCGTTGTCCAAAGCGCCGCAGCGCTCGCCTCGCCGCTCGGCATTGCCATCCAGGACCATCTGAATGTGGAGCTGCTCGACGGCTACCACGTTACCGGGGTCGAGCAGGCTCCGGGCACTGTCGTGGTGCAAATCGCCCGTGGCAGCACGGTGCAGCAGCTGGTCGTTGATGCTGTATTTGCCGACCTGGGGCTGCGCCCAGATAGTGCGCTCGTTCGCTCGCTCGTCCAGACAGACCTTAACGGCTTTATTCCGGTAGACGAAACGGGGGCAACCGCTCAGCCTGGCCTGTTTGCCGCCGGCGATGTGACCACAGCCTTCGCCGAGCAGGTGCTGGTCTCCGCAGGGCAGGGCGCCCGCGCCGCTCAAAGCGCCTACCACTATGTGCTGGCCCACCCATCGCTGCGAGCGCTGAAAGGAGCCAACTGTGACTAGCGTAGCTGCACCTTTAACGCCGCTTACCGAGCGGATCACCGACTTCCTGGCCCAGCGGCGCATCGCCGTGGCCGGTGTGTCGTCCAAGCGTGAGCTCCCCGGCAACCTGATCTACCGCAAGCTCAAGAGCGCCGGTTACGCCGTGGTGGCGATCCATCCCGAGGCGAGCAGCTTCGACGGCGACGTCTGTTATCCGGATCTCGCGTCGGCCCCTGGCGACATAGACGGCCTGGTGATTGCGACCAACCCGACACTGACGGTAGAGTTGGTGCGTCAGGCGGCGGACGCACACATCCCACGGGTCTGGATGCACGAGTCGCTGATCCACGGCGGCACCAGCGTCTCCCCGGAGGCGGTGGCGCTCTGCCGCGAGCGCGGGATTACGCTGATCGGCGGCGCCTGCCCCATGATGTATTGCGCACCGGTCGACGTTGGCCACCGCTGCATGTGCTGGCTAATGCGCGCCACCGGCGGGCTACCGGAGTAAGCCCCGGCGTAGGCGTTCCCTGCCCTACACGCCGCTGAAGGCGCTGAAGCCGCCGTCGACCGGCACGACCACGCCATTGACGAAGCTGGCGCCCGGCCCACAGAGCCAGATCAGCGTGCTGAGCAGCTCTGCGGGGTCGCCAAAGCGCCCTGCCGGCGTATGCTCGACGATCGTCTGCCCGCGCAGGGTGAGGCTGCCATCGTCGTTGAGCAGCAGGGCGCGGTTCTGGTCGCCCACAAAGAAGCCGGGGGCGATCGCGTTCACCCGCAGGCGCTCGCCGAAGCTGCGGGCCAGCTCCACCGCCAGCCAGCGCGTGGCGTTGTCGACGGCGGCCTTGGCCACCCCGTAGCCCACGACGCGGGTGAGGGCGCGCTGCGCCGTCATCGACGAGATATTCACGATGCAGCCGCGCCCCGCCCGCGCCATGGTCTCGCCGAAGATCTGGCTGGGCAGCAGCGTGCCCTGCAGGTTCAGCGCGATCACGGGCTCCAGCCCCTCCACCGGCATGTCAAAGAAGGAGCGGCCCGGCGCGAGCGTGGCTGCGGGCATGTTGCCGCCCGCCGCGTTGACCAGAATGTCGATCCGGCCCCACTGACCGACGACGGCGGCGCGGGCGGCCTCCAGCTGCGCGCGGTCGAGCACATCGGCCACCAGCTCCATGGCCTCGCCGCCCTCCGCGCGGATCGCCTGTGCAGTGGCCGTGGCATGCACGCGGCGGCGGCCCAGCACGCCCACCCTGGCCCCGGCACGCGCCAGCCCTTGGGCCATGGCGCCGCCGAGCACGCCCGTGCCGCCGGTGACAATCGCAACCTGTCCATCGAGGCTAAAAAGCTCGGATAAGGCTGTCATCGTGTTACTCCTTCTGCGCGCGCTAGGCGCGCTTTGCCAGACCAGCCGCGCGCCATTGCGCTTCACGCGGCGCCCGTGTAGACCGCCTCAAGCTGGGGGATAATCGTGCGCCAGTCGTAGTGGGCGGCAACGTGGGTGCGCCCGGCGCGTCCGAGGCGCACGCCAAGCTCGGGGTCGTCGATCAGGCGCAGCGTTGCCTTTGCAAAACCTTCCGGGCTTGCGGCAAGCAGCAGCTGCTCGCCGTCGCGCAGGCCCGTGACGCCCTCGGCGCCCATTGGCGTGCTCACCACTGCCGCCTGCATCGCCAGGGCCTCCAACAGCTTCAGGCGCGAGCCGCCGCCGATCCGCATCGGCACCACGTACACAGCGGCGCCAGCGATGTAGGGCCGCACGTCGGGCACCTCGCCCACAATTTCCACCGCCTCGCCCGCCAGGGCGCGCACGGCAGGCCCGGCGGCGCGCCCCACCACCAGCAGGCGCGCGTCGGGCCGCCGCCGCCGGATGCGCGGCAGCACCTCGCCCACAAACCAGCGCAGCGCGTCGATGTTCGGCCTGTAGTCCAAGGTGGCCGTGAACACCAGCGTGGCGGCCCCGAGCTCGCCGCGCACAGCGCCGGGGCGCAGCGTGGCCGTGTCCACGCCGTTCGGCACCACTGCGGGGTCGGCGCGGCGCTCAAGGCGGCGCAGCGCGGCCCGGTCGTCCTCGGAGACCACCAGCACGCGGTCGAAGGCGCGCAGCAGGCCGCGCTCGTAGCGGGCCAGCTTGCGCCACTGGGCCAGCGAGTAGAGGCCGCCGAGCATAGCGCGGGGGCGTGGGCTGCGGCGCAGGTCGGCCAGGGCGGCGCGGCGCTGCAACAGATACTCGGCGTTGAACTCGTCAAGGATCAGGCGCGCGCCCAGGCCGCGCGCGGCCAGCGCGTAGCCCGCCATCTCGATACTCTCGGCCTGCACCACATCGAAGCGCTCGGCGGCCAGCAGCCGGCTCACGGCCTGTGCGTAGGCGGGCGCGGCGTTGCGCAGGGCCATATCGGGCAGCGGCGAGGCGAGCGTGCTGAGGGCGCGGCGGGCCAGCGAGCGGCGCGGCGGCCCCAGCACCGTGGCAACGCGGCAGATCTCGCGCAGGGGCGCCAGCGCCGCAACGGCGGCGGCGTCTGGCGCAAAGGCCAGCAGCGTCACGTCGTGGCGGGGCGCAAGGCCGCGCAGCAGGCTAAAGCTGCGCAGCGCGCCGCCGCCATGGGGCGGGAATGGCGGGTAGGGGGCAAGCATGAGGATGCGCATCTGGTGGGCGAGCCTTCTTAGTGGTCAGTCGTCAATCTGTCCTCGGTATCTTGGCAACTGAAAACTGATCCTGCAAACTGTGAACTGGAGGAGAGGGGGTATACTACACACAAGTTATACGGACAAATTCTTCTGGCTGCCGCGCAGGCCCAGGCGCGGGAAGGCGTACAATGCGATTCCTCTTCGACCCGCTCAAGGAGCGCGAGCAGAAGCTTGAGCGCTTTCGCCAGAGCTTTCGCATCCTGATCTCCGACGGCACCTACCCGCCCGAGCGGCAGCAGCGCCTGTTTCAGGCCTGCCAGAAGGCGGGCCTAGAGTGGGGCGAGGCGCGGGCGTATATCCTCAACGATGCACTGCTCTTCCTCCAGGGCGTTGTGCAGAGCATTATCGCCGACGCCAACATCACCGCCGACGAGATCCAGCATATTCGCAAGCTCCAGAAGCGTTTGGCCATCCCCGATGAGCAGATGGTCGGCCTGCTGGAGCGCCTGTTCGAGCTTGTTGAGCGGCGGCTCACCAGCCGTATCATCGAGTGTGCCGCCTACATTGGCGAGCCCGACGTGGTGCAGATGCTCAAGGCCGAGGTGACGCACTACGATCTGCCGCTGCTCCAAAGCTCGCGGCTGCTCGCCCAGATCGAGCGCCAGTACGAGCTCGCCACCATGCTGCTCGGCAACCTCCCCCTGATCCAGTCGGCGGTGGCGCTTTATCGAGACGAAGCCTGCCATCTTGATGCTCCCGTCACCGTGCTCACTGGCGGCGATGGCGGCCTTGTGCAGGGGCGCCTGCTGATCACGAGCCAGCGCCTGATGGTCCTCGCGGCCAGCGGCGGGCTCACCAGCGAGTGGTCGGCGTGCCGGGCCGTGGAGTCGATGGACCGCTCGCTCATCCTGGTGACAGCCACCCACAACGCGATGATCCTCTGCGACGACCCGCAGTATGTGGCGACTCTGATCGCCGCCGCGCGCCGCCGCTACGTCCCCCAGACCGCCCCCGCGCCTCTGCGCCCAGACAAACGCCTCGGCTGAGCGGGTTGTGCTGCGCTTGTGCTACCCCTGTCCCCTGTCCCCTGTCCCCTTGCCCTACGCCCACGCATCCCCGTCGCCTGGCGCGGGCCGCGCCCAGCCCTGCGGGTAGATCAGGTAGACCACACCCTGCGCGGCGCGCTGCCAGCAGCCGAACAGCTGCGCGGCGTCGTACGAGCGCGCCACTGTGGCCTGCTCGCGCGCGGCGGGCTCCGCCACCAGCACGCGCTCGCCCGCAAAGCCAGTGACAACCGTGATATGCCCGGAGCTGCGGCTCGTCAGCCCCTCAAGCTCGCCCGCCTCCCAGCGGATGCTGATCGGCACAGGCACGCCCGCCGCCGTCCAGCGCGCCAGCTGCTCCAGGCTGTGCAGCCGCGTCACGTAGGCCGTCAGCCCAAAGCTGGCCGCGAGCGCGGTGTTAAACGCCCAGTTGCCCGTGCCCTCCCAGCCGGGGTCGAAGCAGAGCGGCACCGCGCGCTCCAGCACGCTCGCGTAGCTCGTAAACGGCAGCAGCCGCGCGTCATCGGTGCGGGCGTGCCAGTAGGCCAGCGTCATCGTCAGCGCCACTGGGCTGCACCAGCGCTGGCCAGACTCCGGGTCGCTCAGGTACTGCGAGAGCAGCAGGGGCATGGTGATAGGCGATAGCCGATAGCCGATAGCCGATAGCGCACCATCGCTTGACGGTGGCGCATCATCAGTTGATGCTAGGCGGTCGTCGCTCGTCCGTCCTCCGTCCTCCGTCCTCCGTCCTCCGTCCTCCGTCCTCCGTCCTCCGTCCTCCGTCCTCCGTCCTCCGTCATCATTGCCAGCGCCAGGCTCTCCAGCTCGGGCATATCGGCGCCGGGCTGGGCGCAGAGCAGGGCGCGGGCCTGCACGGCATCGGCGGGCGCTGTGAGCAGCAGCGTGTCGGTGGCGAGCTGCCCGTCGGCGTCCGCCTGGCTCCCGAAGCTGCTGCGGCGCGAGGCGCCCTCGGCGCTGTCCCACACAGCAACCCGGAACCACTTGCTCCAGCGATCCGTGTGGCGGGCGCGCAGCTGCAGCTCCACCCAGGCGTCGGGCGGCACATCGGCGCCCCAGCTCGGGATAAGCTCCTCGGCGCCATCGGCGGCGACAACCGGTGCCAGCAGCGCAATCCGGGCCTGCGGGTCATCGTCGGGCGTGGGCGCCTCGCGCTCCCAGCCCGCAATCGCATCAGCATCCCAGCGCACAAGCGCATGTCGTGTCATAGTTGCTCACCTAGATACAGCGATCAGCTGCGCCGCTGGCGGACGTCTCGAAGGTGGAGGACTGCAGCACGAGGCAGCTGCCAGGCAATGCGCGTGCGGCCGACGTGTGAAGCGCCGGGATGGTTGGGTTGGCGCGATCGTCTGAAGGTTGTGCATTGCCGGGTCGCCAGCAGGCCGAGGCGTTTTGCCGGGTAGATCGCGCCCAGCCCGGGAACCGCGCCAGCGGCGTCAGCTGCACAGCGTGGTTAGGGAGTAAATTTATAAGCATTTTTATTTGTTAAACCTGTACTGAATTTAGATCCAATGCGTTCAGAAACAGTATTCTTCTAGGCAGCACGTAGGATAGCCTCTTGAATACTTGGAGGAAAGAGTGCAGGAACAAAATATATTTCTGGATAGAGGTAATCCTCACCGGATTCATCAATAATACGTAGAAGTTGGTGTTGTGCCGCAGAATCATCGGGAATCACTTGATAAATCTTGCGCCGCTCAAGCGCGGCAGGATACTCTGTATTATTGATACAGATAACAAATCGTGGTTCGCGCTGTTGTGTTTGCATCACACCGCTCCTTAATCAAGTAGATACTTGATTTTGACTTCCTTGCGTCCTCTCCCTGTTGCCTCATAACCAGTGAAGTTCTGCTTGATGGGCGCTTCCATCTTCAAGCATAATGGTCGCAATGCCTTTTTTCTTGCGCCAGCGTGCCTTTCCATACAACTTTTGTAATCGTTCTCGCTCGTGAATACCCGTATGTACCGCGATGGTTTCAATGATGTGTATTTCGCTGAGAAGGGTGAAGCGCATAGTGCCCGATGATGTGTAAGCGTTCGAGAGCTATTATAGCACAGGTACGCGGTACGGAAGCACATTGCGAATATATTGTGGTGATGCTTTGTACGAGGCAGGCGTGGAAACATTTATATTTCTCTTTAACACATACTGTTTTCGTTGTCATAATGAAAGATTTAAGGGCGCTTCAGGAGTGGTTCAAGTTGGGGGACAGCTTGAGAGAGTGGTTTCTTGACCAAGGCAAGTGGAAAGCTAATACTACAGTTGTAGTTATCTCCGTGGGTGGGGCTGCTCCAAGCCTTCCCAGATTTTGGCCCAGACTCCGCCGAGATGAAGCGACCGATGGCCGGGTCATAATACCGCGCATTATACGACAGCAGCCTCAGTCAAGACAAGGGTTTAGCTCGTTCTGATGCGGTAGCCATGCTATACTGCACGCACAAGGAGGTAGCTATGGCCCAGACAATTACTGCGGTATATGAGAATGGGATGCTTCGTCCGCTCACCCCACTTACCTTGCCCGAGCATAGCCAGGTCGAGCTCGATGTGCGCGTTATTGCACCGGAGTCGGCGGCAGCACGGCGCGGGCGCGCTCACAGCGCACTTGCTGCCGCTGGCCTGCTGGCGGTCGTCGCCCCCTCGGAGGTGAACACGGGGCTGCTCACTCCAGAGGAGCGTGCGGCGCTGGCCCGGCGGCTTGAGACTGCGGGCGTTCCGCCGCTCTCGGCAGCGATTCTAGAAGATCGGGATGGTCGCTGATGGCGGACTACTATGCGGATAGTAGCGTGTTAGTGAAGCGGCATATCCGTGAACCAGGGACGGACCAGTTTCTTGCGCTTGCCGATCCCACACTGGGGCATACAATCATCACCGTGCAGGTTAGCGTCGTCGAAGTCGTGAGTGCGATCAGGCGCCATGTGCGCGAGGGTGTGCTGAGCGACGAGGACGCCCACCAGCTGGGGGCAGACTTCGACGGACTGTGTGCCACCGAATACCGGGTGATCGCCGTGAGCGCGCCGGTGATCACGCAGGCCTGTGAGTTGCTTACGCGACATCCGCTGCGCGCCTACGATGCGGTGCAGCTCGCCGCAGCGCTGATCGCCAACGCGGCGCTGCTTGCCGGCGCGCTCCCGCCGCTGACGTTACTCAGCGCCGATG
>JAYUYB010000516.1:0-8906 GCA_043752655.1 Chloroflexota bacterium | reverse complement strand
CACAGGCGGGCGTCGAGGTCGTGGGCGTGGATCGCTCTCCAGAGATGCTCGCCATCGCTCGCGCCAAAGCCCGCGACCGGCGCCTCCCTGTAACCTTCGTCCAGGCCGACATTAGGCGCCTGCCTATTGACGACGATAGCCTAGCGCTGCCTCAAAACGCGCGCCGGTCGTCGGTCGTCGGTCGTCCGTCGTCGTTTGATCTGATCACCTGTCTCTACGACAGCCTGAACTATCTTACGGGCGACGACGACCTGGGCCTGGCGCTTGCTGGCGCGGCGCGGCTGCTGCGGCCCGGTGGTCGCATCGTGTTCGATCTGAACACCCAGCACGAGTTTGCGCTCTGGGACGAGAGCGACCAGCTGATCCACGATGATGGCGGCATACTCGTCTATAACCGGCTCAGCTACGCGCCCGCCGAGCGCCTGGCGCGCGGCAGCATCGTCTGGTTCGTGCACGAGGGCGAGGGCGAGCGCTGGTGGCGCGGCGAGGAACTGCACACCGAGCGCGCCTGGTCCGACGCCGAGGTCAGCGTAGCCCTCGCTGGTGCCGGGCTGCGCCTGATCGCTCGCCACACCCCGCTCTGGCAACCCGCCCCCGCCGACGCGCCGCGTGTGGTGTACGAGGCAGCCCGCCCCGAGTGAGCTTCCGGGAACGGTGCCCTTCCCGGAAGCTCACTCGGGGGTGGGCTACGTGCCCTTAGGCTCCACCTGGCCCTTGCGGGTCGAAGAGGCTACAATGCCCGCCTTGTCGCCGGCGAAGTCCCAGTAGCCGCCTTGCAGATCCTCTGCGGAGTCGCCGATGGGCGCGCCAGCTGCTAGCGGCAGGGCGCCGGAGTTTGTGGCGCCACCCGCAACCAGCGGTGCGGCGGCACCGGCGGTGAGCCCGCCAAGTGCTGCGGTAGGCCCACCCTGGCCGACAATCGCGTTCGCCGTCAGGTCTTTGCTGCGGTCGGTGATCTCGCCGCCGTCCGCGCGATTCGTCCTGTCGGTGCGCTCGTCGTCCTGTGCGGGCGTGTTGTGCTCCACATCGCGCTCGGCGTGGGTGATGTAGCGGATGCGCCCGGCGTCCAGCTGCTGCCGCATGATCTGCTCGGCCTCATCGTGGTTCACATGCATCTCGGCGGCGATCACGCGCACAATCTCGTCGCGCCCCGAGTCCATCCCGCTGCGATAGTGCATGCCGAGACGATCGCGCAGGATCTCCACCACATCGTGCTCCTGATGCTCGGTCATAGCGTCCTCCTCTTCAGGGCGCGTCGTCGCGCCGCGAGTAGCCCTGCCACGCTATGAGCAATGGCCGTGCCAGAACATCACTTGTAGCCGAGCGCGGCGAGAAAGCGCTCCGCGATCAGGGCGTGGCCCTGGGCGTTCGCGTGGATGTCGCCGAAGAGGATGAAGGTGTGGGTGTAGAAGCGCCCGCCCTCGAAGGCCGGGTAGACCTCGGCGACGGCCACGCCGCGCCGCGCCGCCTCCTCGCGGATGGCCATGTTCAGCTGCTCCACCCAGTAGCCGTCGCCGCCCAACACGCTGGCATCGCCGCCATACGGGTTGTAGTACGTCATGATCGCGATGTCGGCTTGGGGGCCTGCGGCGCTACGCAGCTCGTCGAGGGTGCGGGCGATATTGCGGCGGGCCGCGTCAACCGCGGCCTCGCGCTCGGCCGGGCTGGCCCGCTCTACATTGCGTAAATCGTTCCCGCCAATGTCGAGCGTGATCGGGCTCACGCTGCGGCCCTCGCGCCGTGCGGCGCCGATCAGCTCCACGGCGCGGGGCAACTGCCCTGCCAGCAGCGAGCCGCTCGTCTCGCCGGGCACAGCGATGTTGACCAGCTCGGGCGTGCCGGGGGCGATGCCGACCTGGATCAACGCGGGGTAGCTCTGGGTTGTGCGGTCGTCGAGGCGAAAGCCCCAGGCGAGCGAGTCGCCGAGGGCCAGGTAGATCGCGCCTGGGCCTTGTGGGGCGTAGGCGCGCGGCTGCCGCGTTGCCCAGAATGTGCCAGCGAGGCCGAGCAGCAGGGCGAGCGCGGCGGTGAGCAGGAGCAGCGTGCGTCGCATAGTATTTGTGGGGTGGGCCGTTCTATGGCAATGAGAAAGCCCCTGCATTGCAGGGGCTTTCTCAGAAGAAAAGGGGTCGCCGGTTAGTGAGACCTAGAGGGCCGCACCAGCGGCGACGCCCATACGGATACTGTCACTCATGGGCATCACCTCCTTTGTGCCTGAACGGCATTTCATAGTTGTAATTGTCCGCCACCAATACTATACCTAAAGCCGCAGACTGTGTCAAGGGCGATTTGGGGCCGAGGAGCTACGACTTTTGGCGGATTCGCTACGGCGTCGTTTGGGTGGGCGTGGGCGTAAGCAGCGGCACCGCAGTGCCGGCCTGCGGCGTGCGCAGCAGCGACGGGATGATCAGCGTCTGGCCTGGCTGCAGGTCGTTGGGGTCTGTCAGGCCGTTTGCGGCGATCAGCTCGTCTACGCTGGTGCCAAAGCGCTCGGCAAGCCCGCTCAGCGTGTCGCCGGCCTGCACGGTGTAGAGCGCCGCCGCTGTGGGCGAGGGGCGCGCCTGCGAGGCAAAGGCCGTGGCCGTGGCGTCGATGTCGAGTGTCGGCGCGGGGGTGATGTCGAGCACGGCGGGCAGGGTAGGCAGGAGACTCGGCGGCGGCTCGGGGACGCAGGCCGCAAGCAGGAAGGCGAGGAAGGTGACAATCAGCGCGGCGCGCAGCGGTGCAGAAGCTCGTAGGTCCACAGTACAGCGCCCCCGAAACGGGTCATGCGACCCACGGCACAAGCGAGACGGATTCTAGCAGCCCCGCCATGCTGTGTCAACGTTGAAAAGTCGTTGAAGGCGACCAGCGCTTAGCCTGGTCGCCTCTGGGCTCACGTGGCCTGCGCGCTAGTTTTTCGGGTCGCCATCGCCAGCTTGGAAGAGGCCGAGGGCGCCGCGTCCCACAAAGTTGAAGGCGTGGGTCACAATCGGGTAGAGACCATCCTCAGCGAAGCTGAACTCCACGATCGCGCCCTGGGCCGGGGCCAGATCCACTGCCTGCGAGCCCCAGTTGCCCTCGTTGCCCCGCCTGAGGGCCACGCCCTCTTTGATCACACTGTCGAAGATGGTGCCCACAATGTGGAAGGCGCTGTCTACGCTTGGGCCAGCGTTCAGCACGTAGACGCGCACGCGCTCGCCGGTTGCCACCTTGATTGGCGCGTCTTTATACTGGTTCGCGACGCCATTGAACAGGACAAAATCCGGGGCCGGCGCCGCCGCCGCCGCCTTCTCCAGGCTGCTCACCTCGCCCTGTGGGCCAAGATACCACTCGCTCTGCACTAGCACGAACTCCTGGTCCACCGGCTCCAGGCCGCCCTCGGGCTCGACGATCACCATGCCGTACATGCCGTTGACGATGTGGTGCAGGGTCGGGGCCGTGCCGCAGTGGTACATCCAGACGCCGGCGTACTCTGCCTTCCACTCGTAGATCTTCTCCTCACCCGGCATAATGTTGGTCATCTCGTCGTTCCAGGCCACCTTGCTGGCGTGGAAATCCACCGAGTGGGGCAGCTCACTGGTAGCGGGGTTCTTCAGGCGAATGCGTATCGTGTCGCCCACCTGCACGCGGATCACCGGGCCGGGCACGGTGCCGCCAAAGGTCCAGACCTTCTGCACAAAGCCTGGCGCGACGGTCATCTCTTGCTCGAGGGTCTCCAGAGTGATCTCGTGGACGGTCCCAGCAAGCCGCTCGGGCGCCGTCGGGTCGTAGCGCACTGGCGCCGGGGCGTTCGGGTCGGCTACCACATCGGCCACAGGGAGCGGGCCGCCGTGGTCGGCGGCGGGGGCGGGCGCGGCGCCCTCGATCTGCACGGCGCCCTTCATACCGGCGGCCTCGTGGCCAGGGATCGAGCAGATGAAGCTGAGGCCGCCAGCGGGGATTGTCACCTCGCCCTCGGCGGTTGCGCCAGGATTGGCGACAATGCGCGTGCCGTCGACGAAGGTGATATCGTGGGGCAGAGCGCCATCGTTTACCAGCTTCACCGCGTACAGGCCTGGCGCCTCCACCATCAGCTGCGCGGGCTTGAAGCCCATCTCGAAGCTGCGGATCTCCAGGGTGTCGAGCACCGTCGCGGGCAGCGCGGCCTGCGGCTCTGCCGCCTGGGCGGCGACCGGGGCCTGCGGCTCTGACGCCTGAACGACAGCGGGGCTGGGATCGGTCGCGGGCAGCGCGGCCTGCGGCTCTGCCGCCTGGACGAGCACAGGGCCGGGAGCGGTGCGCATCGCGCGTGGCGTGTCGGCGCAGGCGCTCAGACTTGCGCTCAGGGCCAGGATCGCCGCGATGGCGATCATGCGGCTGCTTTTCCAAACATGCATGGGGCTACTCCTTAGGCGCTAGCGCGGCTGCTGCTGTGTGCCGCGGCGTAACTATCACTGGCCCAAGCGTAGCGCGCCGGCGTCGCTTACGATGTGATAATTCTCACAAGCTCTTTGCGCAACGTGCCGCTCCCCGCAGGAATGCGGCGTTGACAGGCGAAGCGCTCAGGCTGATAATCCGAGCGAGGGTGCTGCCCGAGCGCGAAGCCGCAGGCGGCGGATGCAAGGAGCGAGCCCATGCCTGCCAACGCGAATCTGCTCTTACGGGTAAGCTTCTGCGCGGGGCTGCCCGAGGCGGCGATCCAGGCATTGGAAGCAATCGCCGTACCACAGCGGCGCCTATCCGGGGCGATGCTCCAGCTGGAGGGCGACGCGGCCGAGGCGATGTATGTGGTTGTGACGGGGCGGGTGAAGGTGAGCCGGATCGGTCTGGGCGGGCGCGAGCAGGTACTTAACGTTATCGGCGCGGGCGGCCACTTCAACACGGTGCCTATGTTCGATGGTGGCCCCTGCCCGGCCAACGTGGCGGCGCTCACCGACCTGGAGCTGCTCGCCCTGCCGCGCGTACCCCTGCTGGCTGCGGTAGACGCGCACCCCGAGCTGGCCCGCGCTCTGTTACGGGAGTTCACGGGCCGCCTGCGCCACCTCGTCAATCTTGTGGACACCCTGGCTCTGCACACTGTCCACGGGCGGCTGGCGGGGCTGCTGCTCGATCAGGTCGCGGCGAGCGAGCGCGGCGAGCCAACGCCGCCCCTTACCCAGGCCGAGATGGCTACGCAGTTGGGCACAGTGCGGGAGATGATTGGCCGCACCCTGCACAGCTTCGAGGTTCTGGGCCTGATCCGCATGGAGCACGGCGCGGTCCAGCTGCTTGACCGAGCGGGTCTGGAGGCGCAGCGCGAGACGTAGGCCCGCCACGCTGCGGCGGAAGTGGCCCTCGCGGGCGCCCACAAGGGGCGCCTTACGATCCATCAGAAGTGCTCGGACGCTGTACAGGCCTAGCGCCGCAGCACCGGCAGGTACACCCGCTCCAGGCCGGTTGTCTCCGCCTTGATCTGCGAGTCGAAGCTGATCGCCAGCTCGTAGGTCGTGCCAGGCGCCGGCGTCACAAGCGGCGTAAGCTCCAGGTAGAAGCGCTCGCCATCAGGCGTTGCGGCCAGGGTGCCCTGTCCGCTTTGGGCGAGCGCCTGGCCTGCTGCGATCCCACCCCCCGCGAAGGACGGCGGGCTGAAGACGAGCTGCTGATTCAGCGCGCCCCGCTCGCCCTTGGCGATCGTCACGCCGGCGCTGTCTACCACACGGGCGTTGAAGCCCACCGGCAGCGCCACGTTGATCACCTCCTGGTAGCCGCCCGGCAGCTCGCCCACGCACTCGGGGCAGATCGGCACTGGGATACGCAGCCGCTCTGGGATCTTGCTCACTGCTCTGAACTTCGCGAGCTTCGCGCGCAGGGCCGGCCCCTCATCGCAGACAAAGCCCTCGCCGTTGCCGTTCGGGTCCCACTGGTCGGGGTTGGCCTTGAACTGGCAGTTGTCGACGCTGTCGAGCACGCCGTCGTTGTCATCGTCTGAGTCGCAGACATCGCCAAGGCCGTCCCCGTCGTTGTCGGCCTGGTCCGGGTTATCGATGGTGTCGCAGTTGTCGCAGGCGTCGCCTACACCGTCGCCGTCGGTATCCTTCTGATCCGGGTTGTAGGTGTAGTCGCAGTTGTCGTTGGCGTTTGTGTCGCCGTCGTTGTCGATGTCGTTGTCGCAGGCGTCGCCCTGCCCATCGCTATCCGTGTCGGTCTGCTGGGAGTTGCTGACGCTGAAGCAGTTATCGACGTTGTCGTAGTCGCCGTCGTTATCCGAGTCGTCGCAGACATTGCCCTTACCGTCGCCGTCGAAATCCGCCTGGCTGGGGTTGCTGGTCCAGGGGCAGTTGTCGGCGCTGCCGATGAACCCGTCGCCGTCGTAGTCGGCGTCGCAGGCATCGCCGATGTCGTCGTCGTCGGCGTCGGCCTGGCCGGAGTTCGCCACGAACTTGCAGTTGTCGTTGCCGTCACTCACGCCGTCGTTATCATTGTCGGGGTCGTCGCCGTCCGCCGTGCCGTCGCAGTCGGCGTCGCCGGGGCCGATGCCCACCGAGGCGTAGGCGTTGATCACCTGGCAGACGTCGTTCAACGTGAAGCCTGCGGTGCCACTGGCGGCCAGCATGCTGGCGTGGAAGATCGCGCCCGCGCGCGCATCGTGGAAATCCGACGAGTCGCCAAGCCAGTTCGTGATCACCTTGTAGTAGAGCCGGCGGCCCTTGGCCTCGCCGATGCCGCTGGTCTGACGGCCGTTGAACAGGTCGCCCTCGATCAGCATGTAGGCGGCCTTGTTGTGGATGCCGCTGTTGCTATGCACAAAGCAGTGGTCCGAGCAAAGGTCGCCATTCTGGAGATCCTGGAGCGTCGGCCGCCGCTCGTCGTACTCGTCGGGCTGGCCCTGGCAAGGTGGGTTGCTCAGATCACGCGTAGCCGGGGTCTGGTTGCAGCCGGGCACATTGGGGTTGGGCGGGCCGGTGTTGGGGCCATTCTCGCCTTGTAGCCAGTCGCCCGGCTGGGCGAAGTGGCCGAAGATGTCGGCAAAGCTCTCGTTCAAGGCGCCCGACTGGCCGTTATACTCCAGATCGGCCTCGTTGTCGATCACGGCGTGCATCACCTCGTGGCTGATCGTGTTGATGTGGACGCGCCCATCGCCGAACTCGAACAGGTCGCAGTTCGGGTTGTAGTGCGCGTTCATCCAGCCGGAGTTGCCGTCCTCGTCCGGGGTGTGGACGTAGAGCTCGTAGTCGTCGCCGTCGTCGTCGTACGAGTCGCGGAAGAACGGCGCGCCGCGCCACATGTTGTCCACGGCCACGATGTTGTTGAAGGCGGTGAAGCCGTCGCTGTCGGGGTTCGAGCCTGGCACCTGGCCATCCTCGGTGAACCAGTCGAAGACGCCGCCGCCGCAGAGGGCGTTGCCGTGCTGATACTCGTTGTTCAGCGAGTCAAGCTCCAGGTCGAAGTCGTCGATCAGGCGGGCCTCGCTGTACAGGCTCGCGCCGCTATTGGCGTCGATCCAGCGCGTCACGCCGGTGTCGAGCGGCACCGCCCAGGCCAGGTGGGTCTGCTTGTCGCCAATGTCGAGCAGCCCCAGGGCGAGGAAGCGCAGCGCGGGGTCGCCGATCGTCACGCCGTCGGCAAACGGGCCGATGCCCTCGGCCTGCTCTAGGGCGATGGCGATCGCTGCGGCCTGGCTCGCGCTCAGGCCCGGCTCGGCGCTGAGCGCGAGCTGCGGCAGGTAGCGCCCATGCACGCCCGCCACGCCGTCGCCGGCGAGCTGCACGCCCAGGAAGGCGGGGACGACCGGCACGCCCTTGTGGCGCTGGCGGAAGACCAGGTAGTTGCCGTCGGGCGAGCGGCGGCGCAGCTGCAGCTGCGCGTCGGTGTCGTCGAGCCGCAGCGCCGCCCGATACTGGCCGAGAAACCACTTCGCCCGCGCCAGCTTGTCGGATCCGACAGCCGTGGGCACAGGGATCTGGAAGCTCGCGGTGCGCAGCGCGCCGCGCTCGACGGCGAGCAGCGGGGCGCGGATCGAAGCTGTGCGCAGGCTGTTGAGCCCGGCGAGCTGCCGCAGATCTGCTGCCGCCTCGTCGCTCCCGCCCACGGCCTGCGGGCGCACGCAGCGCACCACCAGGCGGGGCTTCACCGCAGGCCCGGCCCCGGCGACCTCGCGGCTGGCGAAGGTCAGGCTTACCGCGTCGGTGGGCGTGCTCAGCAGAACGCTCGGCTCGGCGAGCACCCCAGTTGTCCAGAGCGTCACCAGGGTTGTGAGATCGATCATAAGCGTGCCAGAGGCCTGGGGCGCGTCGACGGCCCAGCGCTCGGCTGTGGCGCCGGGCTTATTGCTCCAGCTGGTGGCCGCCTCGCTCCACGGCCCAAGCAGGCCGCGCGCCTCCAGGCTAAAGGCGCCATTGGAGCTCCCGCTGATGATCGGGAGCTCCAGCACGGCCGACTGCACCGTGGCGCCGGTCGGCACCAGGTCGGCAAGGTTGAAGGCGAGCAGGGTCTGCTCCTGGAGGCCGCGCACTCTGGCGACGCCGAGCTGCGTGCTTGCCCCAAGGGCAGTGGAGGGCGTCGCCTCGGCGAGGGTGGTGTCGGCGCTGGCGCTTAGGCTGCCGCCGCACGGGCGAGCAGAGGTTGGCTGCGCGAGGGCCGCAGTGGAACCGAGCAGCGGCGGGCCGCCGAAGAAGCCGAGCGAGGCGATCAGCAGCGTAGCCTGGAGCGCGGCGAGCATGGCGAGGAGTCGTCTGGATCGCATAAGCCCTCCACTGGGTGAGATTGTGCTCTGCTCAACTCAACGCCGGTCGTGACGACGTGCCGCTACGATGCGAACGTCTGGACTACGAAGGGCGCGACCGTCTGGAGCACGAAGGGCGCGAAGGGGTACGAAGGGCGCGAACGCGAAATCGCATGTGCGTGGCCGGGTTCGCGGTGGTTCGCGGCTGTTCGTGGCTTCGTGGTCCAAACGTTCGGGCGGCTTC
>JAYUYB010000515.1:0-3660 GCA_043752655.1 Chloroflexota bacterium | reverse complement strand
GGCAGCACGCGCTGCTACGCGTGCGGGCCGAGGTGATCGCGGCGGCCCAGGAGTGGCTCAACGACCAGGGTTTCGTGCGCTTCGACTCGCCGATCCTGACGGCGACAGCGGCGGAGGGCACAGGCAACCTGTTCGCCACAGAGTACTTCGACCTTGGGCAGGCCTACCTCGCGCAGACAGGGCAGCTCTATGTCGAGGCTGGCATGATGACGTTTGGCAAGGTCTACTGCTTTGGCCCAACCTTTCGGGCCGAGAAGAGCAAGACGCGCCGCCACCTGACAGAGTTCTGGATGATCGAGCCGGAGGTCGCCTTTGCGACCCATGAAGACAATCTACGGCTTCAAGAGGAGTTTGTAAGCGCGATCGTGCAGCGGGTGCTGGAGCGGCGCGCAGCGGATCTCAAGGTGCTGGAGCGCGACACAGCGAGCCTTGAGCGCTGTGTCGCACCATTCCCGCGCATCAGCTATGACGACGCGCTCACGCTGATCGCGGCCCATCAGGGCGAGGTGGAGGGCGCAACGCCGCTGCCGTGGGGCGAAGATTTCGGCGCACCCCACGAGCAACTGATCGCCTCGAAGTTTGATCGACCGGTTTTCGTCGAGAAATATCCGGCGGCGATCAAGGCGTTCTATATGCAGCCCGACCCTGACCGGCCAGAGGTCGCACTATGCGCCGATCTGCTGGCTCCAGAGGGTTACGGCGAGATTATCGGCGGCTCGCAGCGCATCCACGACCTGGCGCTACTGGAGCGGCGGATTGTGGAGCATGGGCTGCGCGTCGAGGACTATCAGTGGTACCTCGATCTGCGCCGCTACGGCACCGTGCCACACAGCGGTTTTGGCATGGGCGTCGAGCGCTGCGTCTGCTGGATCACAGGCACACGTCACATCCGTGAGGCGATCCCCTTCCCCCGCATGCTCTACCGCATCTATCCATAGGCCTTGCGCTTCACAAACAGAAGGGGAAGTGTTCCACGTGGAACACTTCCCCTTGCTTTGTTGCTAGCCGCTCTAGCGAACGATGGTCCGCCGGACACTGCCAGCAATGCTCTTCGCCGTATCAATGTAGGCGGTGTAGACGCGTGCTCGCCCAAAGATCAGCGGCGTCGCGATGGCGATCAGGATCAGCGCGGGGATCCAGAACAGCGCGCCTGCAAGCTGTGAGAGCCAAGCGAAGAGCAGGGCCCCTCCGACCATCACATTGAGCATCGCCGTGCTACCTTTCTGGCCATACGAGCTACCGACCAACTCGCGCACGTTCGCGATCAGCAGCAGCAGGCCTGCATAGGCACCAAAATGCATCACCAAGCCTGTGTTGAGAAAGCGCAATACAAAGAAGATCGCAATCACCACGGCGATTGCGCCAGCAATGTAAAGATAGAGCGGCTTGATTGCAAATCCGCCGATCCGTGTGGAGCCGCCATTATTGCCACTATACATCGAGCTTGCCTTCCTTGCGCTAGCAGCGCATCGTGCGACAGATTGATCCGTGCTGTGTATCTGACGGGCCACTCGATCACAATGTTGCACGCTGCCTGCGCGATCAGGTCTACAGCTCGAAGACGGCCTTGACGCGGAACATGCCATCGCGCTGATCGGGCGCATTTGCAAGCGCCTGCTCGCGTGTCAGCCCAGCATTGACGCTATCAGGGCGCGTCACGGTTGCAAGCCCCGTCACTTGCGCTGTTGGAGGAACCCCCTCCACGTCAACTTCCTGGAGCAGCTCGATGTACTCCAGAATGCCGGAGAGCTGTGAGCGCATCAGCTCAAGCTCTGTGGCGTCCAGGCTCAGACGCGCGAGATGGGCGACGTGTGCGACTTCTTGCTGTGTCAGAGCCATCGATGCTCCTCCTTCGTAGATCAAGGCGATCAGGGTCTACGCGCCGGGCATCTGTGGACAATATGCCTGGCGCGTAGCCTTTCCAGCACTATCCTATCATAGGTAGCAAGATAAGCGGGATCAGGCTGGTCGCCCTGACCATCGCGACCGCATTGCAGGCCCACCCGATCGCATCGGCATCAGCACGCATGGTCAGTGGCACAATGTAGCCTATGATCGGGCCGATCGTGCAGACGATCAGGGCGAGCAGGTAAAGTGGCGAGGTGCGTGTGAGCCACCACGGCGCCAGGGCCGCCGCTGCCGCCAGCACGATCAGCACACGAAAGAACTGGAGCGCAGGAGCCTGCCCAAAATAGATTGCCGTGGTGACAATCCCGCCCGCAGCGTCGCCCTCCATATCGGCCACCGTGTACAGCACCTCCTGGGCCAGGCTGTACAGCAAGGACATGCCTGCCACGCCCCAGACCAGCGTTGTAATCTGTCCCGTCGCGAGCGCGCCGAACAGCAGAACTGAGCTGTTCAGGCTTGCCATGGCGATGTTGCCAAGGAGGACGGTGCGCTTGAGCCTGAGCGAGTAGAGCGCGGCAAGCGCCAGGTTTGTGCAGGCGAATAAGAAGAGTGCGCTGGGCAGCGCCAGCGCCACCACGAGCGCTCCCAGCGCCAGCGCCAGCATCAGGCGCAGCGCCTTAGCCGGGCTGAGATCGCCCAGCGGCAGCGGGCGCTGTGGCTTGCTACGCCGATCCAGCTCAAGGTCGGCGTAGTCGTTGATCACGAAGCCAAATGATACAATCAGGCCGACTACCACGGCGGACAGGGCCACGGGCCACGCAAACACGCCAGCGAGCCCTGCGCTGAGGTACGCCCCAAGCGCGCTGTAGAGCGCCGCCTGCGCTGCGATCTGCGGTCGGCTGATGTGGATGAGCGAGGAGACGCTCGGAAACACGCGCTGGAGCATCGCTTTACCACGCTCCGTCAGCCGCCAAGCCGATCATACAGCGCCTGGAGTTGCTCATCCCCAAACAGCGTGACCGTCAGGCGAATGGTGCGGCCACTGCGCTGGATCTGTACCGGCGTCCCCAGGAGTTCCTCGAACATGCGCTGCGCTTCGGCGTCCTCAGGAGACTGCTCACGCCCTGCCCGTGGCTCAGGAGCCTCCTCCGAGCGCGGAAGATTACTTCCGCCACCCAACACCTGCGGCGCTCGCCCCTGCTGGCGCAGCTGCGCCACCGCAAGCCGCAGCTCCACCCCCTCCGTCAGCAAATCCACCAGCTGCTCCGTCTCCCGAGCGCTCAGCCCGTGCGCGAGCAGCTGCTCAAGCGCCTGCAGCTGGCTGTCAGGTGTGTCGAGGCGTAGCAGAGCCTGTGCCTGCGGCAGGCTGATCACCCCGCTGAGCAGCGCGCTACGGACGCCAGAGTCCAGCTGCTGATGCGCGGCAAGCTCACCGAGACGCTCCACCTCGCGCACACTCATGTCGCGGCGCAGGATCAGCTCAAGCGTCTGCTCCTGTTCCCCTTGCTGATCAAAGCGCAGCAAGGCGCGCCCATGGCCCGCGCTCAGCGTGCCATCAAGCAGCGCCTGGCGCGCCGCAGGGCTGAGTTTGATCAGGCGGCGTGTGTTCACCACGGCAACCCGGCTTTTGCCAACTCGGCGCGCTATGATCTCGTCTGTCAGGCCAAACTCATCCTTTAGCGTCTGGTAGGCGATACCCTCCTCCAGCGGGTTCAGGTCGGCACGCTGCACATTCTCAACCAGCGCAAGCTCGAGCAGCTGCTGAGGAGTGGCACTCTTCACCAGCGCCGGTATCTCGGACAGCCCCGCCCG
>JAYUYB010000514.1:0-8935 GCA_043752655.1 Chloroflexota bacterium | reverse complement strand
CACAATCGTCGTGGACGGCGGGCTAACCGCGACATTCTAGCGCTTGCTCAGCCGTCTAGCTCGTGTCGGGCGGCGGTGAAGCCCAGAATGGTCGAGAGGCGCCTGGCCTCGGATAGCACGAGGGCGAGCGGCTCGTCGCGGCGGGCGGGGTTGAAGCGCACGCTCGGCACCGCGATGCTCATTGCGGCGATATAGCCGCGCTCTATCAGCGTCATCAGCAGCGCGTGGCCGCTGCTCTTGGGGAGGTCGAGCACGGCGCAGATCTCGGAGAGCGATATCCCGTCGCGGTGCCGAACCAGCAGCTCGAAGATGTCGAGCACGCGGGCGGCCGACTTTACGCCACTGTGGATGGAGTCGGCGTGCGGTAGATTGTTCATGATGCTGAAATGCGCTCACAGTATGAACAAAATATAGCAGCGGCGTAGAGCGCTGTCGATCATGTCCACCTCGGGGCGGCGATTGAAATCGCAGCTGCGAGCGCCTGCGGCCGCCCGCCCGCCTGCGCGGGCGCAGACACGCAGGCGGACGCCCCGCCGCAGGCGGCCACGGCGCGCCCTCGGTCGCCCGCCCCCTCGCGTCCGCGCAGGCGGATGCCCCGCCGCAGGCGGCCACGGCGCGCCCTCGGTCGCCCGCCCCCCTACCCCAGCCGCACCAGCTCCGCGCTCAGCTCCCACATGCGCGTCGCCCTTGCGTCATCGCGCGCCTGGGGCGAGACCTTCTGGTGAAACGCCTGGCGGCCCTTGCGCTGCCGATTGCCCCAGCTCCAGTAGACGCCCGACTCGCGATACGTCGGCTCGGCGACTACTGCAGCCACCCGCTCGCCGGCCAGCTCCTGCGACACGTACCCGCCCGTGACGTACTTCTGGAAGAGCGGGAAGAGTCGCTGGAACAGCGGGTAGTGGTTGCGGAAGAGCGGCGTGTCGGCGACACATCCGGGGTAGAGCGAGCTGAAGACGATCCCGGTCGACGCATGAAAGCGCCGGTGCAGCTCCCGCATCGTCAGCAGGTTACAGACCTTACTGTCCTTGTAGGCCTTCACCGGCTCGAACTGCTTGTCGTCGATCATCACGTGCGGGCCGGTAAACCCGGCGGCGAAGCCCTCCAGGTTGCCAAGGTCGGGGCGGGGCGGGATCTTCCCGCCAATCTCGCTTGGGTTATGCGTCACCGTGCCGAGGATGATCAGGCGCGGGTCGCCTCTGGCGGCCTGCTTCAGATCCTCCAGCAGCAGGTTGCAGAGCAGAAAGTGGCCGAGGTGGTTCGTGGCGACGCTTAGCTCGTAGCCGTCGGCGCTGCGCAGCGGCGCTTTGATCAGCGGCAGGTAGATCGCGGCGTTGCACACCAGCGCGTCCAGGCTGCGGCCGCTCGCCCGGAAAGCATCTACAAACTCGCGCACATTTGCGAGCGAGGCCAGGTCGAGCGGCATCACCGTGTAGCTGCCGCTGGCCATCCCCACCGTACGCGCGGCCCGCTCCGCCTTTGCAATATCGCGGCAGGCCATCACCACGTGCCAATCGCCGCGCTGCGCGAGCGCCTTGGCTGCATACAGGCCAACCCCGGACGAGGCGCCGGTGATCACGACCGTCGCCGACTGCTGCTGGTTCATCTTCATCAAACCTTTGGGTAGCTCAAGCTTGCACTGCGCGCTGCGCAGGGAGGAGTTCACAACTGGTCATGCTGAGCATTCCGCTCAGCCACCCACGGCCACGCCCTCGAGCCGGTCTTCCAGATCCGCGTAGATCTCGCGCAGCTGCTCCAGCGTCGTCGGGTCGGCGTCCCAGAAGCCGCGCCCGCTGGCTTCGAGCAGCCGACGCACCACGCCCACCGCAGCGGTTGGGTTCAGCGTCGCCAGGCGCTCGCGCATCGCCTCGTCGAGCACAAAGGTCTCGGCGACCCCCTGGTACACCCAGCCCTCCACCGCGCCGGCGGTGGCGCTCCAGCCGTAGGTGTTGTTCACGCGGATCTCGATCTCGCGGGCGCCCTCGTAGCCGTGGGCGAGCATCGCCTCGTACCATTTTGGGTTGAGCAGCTTGGCCCGGCTTTCCAGTCGCACCGCCTGCTCCAGCGAGCTGAGCCGGTTCGTGGTCGAGACGGCATCCGCCACCACCACCGGCGGGCGCTTGCCGCGAATGCCCTCGACGGCCTTGGTGACGCCGCCCAGGCTCTCGTAGTAGTAGTCGATGTCGCTGATGCCGACCTCGAAGCTGTCGACGTTCTGGAAGCTGGCGTCCACCGTGCCGAGCACCTGCTCCATCAGCGCGCGCGCCTCGCCCCACTGGCCGTTCTTGCCGATGCTGAAGCTGCGCCGGCTCAGGAAGGCCTCGTTCAGCTGGCTGTCGTCCTCCCAGGTGCTGCTCTCCACCAGGTAGTTGACGTTGGCGCCGTAGCTGCCCGGCGCGTTGGCGAAGACCCGGCTGGCCGCCTCTTCGAGCGGAATGCCCAGCGTGGCGGCCTGATCCAGGGCATGCTTGCGGATAAAGTTTTGCTCCAGCGGCTCATCGGCGCAGGCGGCCAGGCGCGCGGCCCGATCCACAAGCTGCATCTGGTGGCCTAGCAGGTCGCGGAAGACGCCGCTCACCGTCACGACCACATCCACCCGTGGGCGACCTAGCTCAGCCAGGGGGATAAGCGCCACATCGCTCACGCTGCCCAGCTCGTCCAGCAGCGGGCGGGCGCCGAGCATCCAGAGCACCTGCGCCACGCCCTCGCAGTCGCTCTTAAGGTTGTCGCTGCCCCAGAGCACCACCGCCACCGTCTCGGGCAGGCGGCCCTGCTGCGCCGTCAGGCTCGTCAGCAGCTCGCTCACCAGCGTGCGCGCTCGCTCCACGGCCACCGGCGACGGCACGCGGTACGGGTCCAGGCTGTAGACGTTGCGGCCGGTCGGCACCACGCCGGGGTCGCGCACCACGTCGTTGCTGGGCGAGGGCGGGATGAAGCCGCCGCGCAGCCCGTGCAGCAGACCCTCCAGCTCGCGGTTGGCCACCAGATTCGTCAGCAGCTCGCCAAGGAAGGCCCAGAGCTCGTCTAGCGCGCCGACAGGGATGGCGGCGGCCTCAGCCAGGTAGCTGTCGGCGGCGGCGATTGCAGCTTGCAGATTGCAGATGGCAGATTGTGCTGCGCCGTTTGTGTCTGCGTGAGCGATGACCTGCAAGCTGCAAGCTGCGACGAAGTGCCCAATCGCCTTGCGGCAGATCCGCTCCACCTGCTGCCACTGCTCCTGGGCCTCCAGCTCGCCGGCCAGGCGGTCGCGCAGGACGGCGTAGTTGTAGCCAAGCGCGGCGGCCACAAGCGCGGGGAAGCTGGCCGCGTCCTGCTTGCACGCGGGGCGGAAGCTCGCGGTGAGCGCCAGGAAGTCCACCAGCTCGGCGGGGGCCGGCGGGCGACCGATCACATGCAGGCCAGCGGGGATCATGCGCTCCTCAACCTGAAGCAGCTCGTAGCTCAGGGCGGCGATGTAGCTGTCGGCAGAGATCTCGGCGGCGCGCTCAACCACCAGCCCCAGCTTCTCCGCCTGGAGCCGAATATCCTCCACAAGCTCGTCCGAGGGCGCGGCGCGGTAGCGGTCGATGCTGTCTTTGAGCGCGCGTAGGCCTTTGTAGAGCCCCGCCTGCTGGAGCGGTGGCACCAGGTAGCTCACCAGGGTGGCCATGCCACGGCGCTTGGCGATCGCGGCCTCGCTGGGGTTGTTGACGCTGTAGTAGTAGAAGTTGGGCAGCTCGCCGAGCAGCCGGTAAGGCCAGCAGTTAGCGCTCAGGCCCACCTGCTTGCCGGGCATAAACTCCAGCGCGCCGTGGGTGCCGAAGTGCAGCACCGCGTCGGCCTGGTAGACATGGCGCAGCCAGGTGTAGAAGGCGGCGAAGGCGTGGTTGGGCGCGGCGTCCTTGGCCATCAGCAGGCGCATCGGGTCGCGCTCGTAGCCGAACGAGGGCTGAATGCCGATGAAGAGCTTGCCGAGGCGGCGGCCAAGGATCTGGAACTGCTTGCCGTCGTTCAGCAGCTCGCCGGGCGCGCGGCCCCAGAATGGCTCGATCGCGGCGTAGTCGGGGAAGAGCTGGCGGTACTCCTCCACGGGGAAGCGGTCGGAGACGTTCCCGTCGGTGCCGCTGAGCACCGCGTTGCCCTCGATGATCATAGTGCGCAGCGCGGCGGCGCTGGCTGGCAGCTCCACGTCGTAGCCATCGGCGCGCAGGGCCACGAGCAGCGCGTACATACTGGCGAACACATCGAGGTAGGCGGCGGTGCCGATGTTGCCGAGGTTCGGCGGGAAGTTGAAGATCACAATTGCCAGGCGCTTCTCGGCGTTGGCCTTGCGGCGCAGAGTTACGCGGCGCGCGATCCGCTCGGCGGCCTGCTCGATCTCGGCGGGCAGGGGCGCAAAGCTGTCGCCGCCGCTGGTTGGCCCGCCGTAGATAATCGGGTCCGAGGCGCCATCGAGCTCGGGCACGGCCACGCTCAGCGCGCTCTGGATGGGCGCAAGGCCGGTGTCGTCGGCGCGCCACTCCTCTATGCGCTGAAAGGCGAGCGGCACCAGGTTCAGGTAGCCCACATCGAGCTTGGCGAGGGCGGCGCGGGCCTCCGCAGGCTTGCTCTCCGCCGGGCCGCCCACCAGCGCAAAGCCCGTGGCGTTCACCAGCAGATCGACTGCGGCGTGCTGATCGTGCGCCGGGGCGGCCTGCTTGAAGGGTAGCAGTCGGGCCAGTCCCTTGGCGGCGGGGGCGGCGCCAGCAAAGAAGGCCTCGATAGCGGGGCGCTGGTCGAGGCCGGAGGCGTAGGCCAGGCGCGGCTCGATCCCTCGGCGCTCCAGCGCCTCGATCAGGGCGGCCAGGTGCGCGCTGTTGCCGGTGAGCGCCACCGTGCGCAGCGACAGGATGCCGACGGTGCCGATTGGCGAGCTAACCGGGTGGCCAGATGACGGGGTGACGGCCTGAGCAGGGGCGCTTGCATGCTCACCTCGTCGCCTGCTGCTCGTACTCACCTTGTCAGCTTGTCGCCTTGTCACCTTGTCCGACTTGCTGCGCCAGGCGTCGTACTCGGCCTGTGTGGCGAAGGGCTCGGCGGCGGCGGGGTGCCACAGCGCCAGCTCCGGGTAGCTGATCGGGTCGAGCATGGGCAGCTTGCCCGTGTGTCCAGGCACGTAGCGCTCGATGATCAGGCAGAGCATGCGGTAGAGATTCTCGGGCGCGCAGTTCAGCCAGTACTGGTGCGCAACGGCGTAGGTGTAGATGTCGCGGGCCTTGCCGGGGATCAGCTTGAGCACTTTGGTGAGATTGCGCAGCACCGCCAGCTGGCGCTTCGCCTCGCCAGAACCGCCCTGGGGGCGCAGCTTCTTGATCCACTGCTGGATAACCCCAGGCTCCTGCTCGGCGTCGCCCTTGCGCAGGTCAAACAGGCCCAGGTGGCTACACTGGATCAGGGCCGGGTTCGAGGTGATAATGCAGACCGGGGCGGCGGCATGCTTCAGCATCTGCTCCAGCGGGCGGATCAGCTCCTCGCCGAAGAGCCGCGCACCGAAGATAAAGTCCGCTGCCGCCACGTCGGCGGCCAGGCGCTGCCAGTCGGCCTCGCTGCGCAGCGAGCTGGCGTCATACATGCATAGCGTGATGCCGACCCCATGCTCGCGGCGGAGGCGCTCGGCGGCTGCACGCAGCGCTGCGGTGTGGTTCCCATCGACGGTGAGGAAGATCAGGCGCATCAGTACCTCGTAAACAGGTCGACCGCAAGCTGGCTGAGGCTTGCGCAAAAGCTATACGATAAGAAGAATTTCTTGTGTGTACAAAAATAATACCATGAGCAGCACAAAAAGTGAATAAATGCAAAAGCAAGGCAAAGCGTGTGCGTCCGCTGCGCAGCGGCGTGCACAAGGCCACCAGTGTTGGCTCCGCGCCTGCGCAGATGGCCGGCGGCTGAATGCCGCGCCGGCCGGGCCTACGGCCGCGCGTCCGCCTACGCGGACGAAGCATGGCGTCGGCCTGCGCCGACGCGCGGCGCGAAGCGCCCCGGTGGCGCGACTTCAGTCGCCCGCTACCCCGCCTGGCCCGAAACGTTACGCCGCACCCGCCGCCAGGCAATGGCGATGCCCGCCCCAACCTCCTATGCTATACTTTGCCCCCATGAACGCCACCGATCTGCTCCGCGAGCTTGAGACGCTTGCGCACGCTGCCCGTGTGCGCCGCATGGTCGCGCTGGGCCAGGCGGCCCGCAGCGATAGCCGCAGCGCTGGCGTTATCGCCGCCCTGGAGCAGGGCGACGTGTATGCGCGCAGCCTGGCCCTCTACACGTGCTACGGCAGTGGCGACGGGGCCTACATCCTGCGCGCCCTCGCCGACCCGTCACGGGGCGTGCGTAGCCAGGCACTGCGCCTCGCCGCTCTGGTCTGCGATGACACGCAGGCGCAGGCCGCCCTGGCGGCGCTCCCCGCTCGTGCACAGCGCCGCCTGCTCAGCCGGCTGGCGGCGCGCCGTCGCTACGGCCCGGTCGACGCCTTCCTCGCCACCCTGCCCGACGCCGAGGCCGGCCCGCTGCTGGCCTACGCCTCGCCTGCTGTCGCCGCCGCCCGCGCCGAGCAGAGCCTTGAGCGCGCGGGGGCCAACGACTGGCGGCGCCTTGCGCGCATGTACCCCAGCCTCGCCGCCGAGCTCCTGCTGCGCCGCGCCCAGGCCGCCGATGGCCTCGACCAGCAGCTGCGCTGGCTGGCCAACGCCGTGCTGCCGCTGCTGGCCCAACACACACCAGACGCGGCCCTCGCGCTGGTGCAGGCCCTCCGCACGCAGCTGCCGCTCGGCCAGCTGAAGCTGGGCCTGCTCCCGCAGCGCCGCCCCAACGCCGTCGCCGACCTGCTGCTCGCATCCGGTGAGTCGGCCCACATCGAGCTTGCCGGCGTTGCCCGGCGCCTCGACCCCGAGCGACTGCGCGCGCTGGCCGCCCTCGGGCTGCTTGGCTTCCCCGGCGCCTGGCTCGCCAGTGTTGCCCCGCAGCTCCGTGGCGAGCTCTACCAGCAGTGTGGGCTGGGCTGGCGCGATGCCGAGGGCGCCCTGGCGCTGGATGTGGTGCTGGCGCTGCCCGGCCAGCTGCGCGCAGACGAAGCGCGCCGTCACCTGAGCCTGCCCGCTCTGGCAACCCGCCCAGCCCAACGCCTGCGCTACGCCGCCGGGCTCCCGTGGGGCGCGGTCAGCGCTGCCCTGGAGCCGTTCATTCGCAACCCGGACCCGGAGCTGCGGGCGCTTGGCGTGGCGACGCTGATCGCCGCCGCCCGTTTCCAGCGCGAGCGGCTGCCAGAGGCGCTCCAGCTTGTGCTGGATCGCCGTCACGAGCAAGACCCGGTGCGCCTCGTCATGCTGGGCGCCCTGGCCGCGCTGCCGCCTGCCCGCTGGGATGCCGCGCAGCTGGCAGGACTTGGGCAGGCTATACGCGATGCGCTCGACGCCGCCGACTGTTCGCCCGCAACCGCCGCTCAGGCCCAGTGGCTCGTCATCGCCCTGCTGCCATTCCAGCCGGACTGGGCCACAGAGTGGCTGGCCACCCTTGGGCGTGAGCGCGGCACCTTCGGCAGCTACAGCCTGGAGCAGCGCCTCACCGCCGCCGATGTGGAGCGGATCGCTCCGGCGCTCCTGCCCGTGCTAGAGGCGTGGGCGCCCCGCGAGCGCGAGCAGGCCATCTTTCAGGCCGCGCTGCTGTTTGGCCGACGCCTGGAGCAGTTCCCGGCCCTGGTCGACATTCTGGAGCGGCTCACCCACGACCGACGCGCCTGGGTCGCCAGCCAGGCGCTCACCCTGATCGCGCGCTACTGTCGCGAGCGGCTGCCTGCGCTGGTGCCGATCCTGCTGCGCGAGGATCGTAGCTGGGTGACGCAGCCCATCGTCTACAGCTACCTGCACCGGCGACGCCAAGATCTGCTCACGCCATTTCTGGACCAGACGGCCTACAAGGGCCGCTTTGCCACCGGCAAAACCCGCTTCGTGCTGCCGCTGTTCGCGGGCTTCCAGCGCTGGACGTCCCGCCAGCAGGCCAGCTTCGCGCGCCTGCTCGATCAGGTGACCCGCGACGAGCAGCGCGACAGCCCGGCGCTCTTCCAGGCTATCAACCAGCTTGCCGCGCTCCCGGCTGTGGCGCCCACGCGCATTCTGCAACTCGCGGCCGTGGATAACCCAAGGCTGGCCCTGCGCGATATCGCCCTGCGCGCTTTGGGCCAGCTGGACGGCGGCCAGGGTTTGCCGGAGCTGCTTGCGGCGCTAGACGATGAGCAGGCTAGGATCGCCATCTACGCGCTTCGGCGGGCGCTGCTAGAGCTTCCGCCCGAGCAGGCCCGCGTGTTGCTGCGGGGCGTGTCGCTGCGTCGGGTTACGGTGGCGAAGGAGGTTGTTCGACTGCTAGGCGAGCTGCCGGCCACAGTGGCCTACGCCGACCTGCTGGCTATCGCGGGCGAGGAGCTGCACCGCGATGTGCGCGTGGCGCTGCTGCGCGCCTTGTGGGGCCATCTAGAGCGCGCCGAGAGCTGGCCGCTCCTGGAGGCGGCGGCGCGCGATGCCGACCCCGCCATTGCCGCAGGCGTGATCCGCATCCCGGCAGAGCGCGTCTCAGCGCAGGCGCAGAGTTGCCTGGTGGGGCTGCTGGCAACGCTGCTGGCCCACCCCAGCCCGCAGGTACGCCTAGATACGCTGGCGCGCTGTGCGACGCTTCCGCTCACCGACCGCGAGCAGGCGCTGCTCCCGCCACTGCTCACGGCGGTGGGCTCGGCGCTGCCCGACGAGCGCGGTGCGGCCGCACGGGCGGTCTTCGCCACCTATGTCGGTCGGCAGGCGGGGGCGGTCGAGGCGGCCGTGCGCGCCATCCAACCCAACCCGCGCGCACTCGTGAGCCTGCTGGAGTCGCTGCGTGCGCAGCTGTTCTGGGACCCAATCGGGCTCAGGCCCACGGTACAGGCCGTGCTCAGGGCGCTGGC
>JAYUYB010000513.1:0-3677 GCA_043752655.1 Chloroflexota bacterium | reverse complement strand
TGGCGTGCGCGTTGCGGTGCTGGCCGACGACGGCAGCGTGGTGGGCGCCGATCTCGCCGACACAGCGGGCGCCTACCTGATCACCAGCTTGCCGGCGGGCACCTACACGGTGGTCTTCGACCCGCGCAACCTGCTGCGCGGCGGCAGCCTCGGCGTGGGCCGCCAGGCGGGAGTGGTCGTCGCGGCTGGGAGCATCACCGATCTGTCCTTCACCCTGGCGGCATCGACCAGCACCGGCCAGATCGCTGGCCGTGTGACCGACGCAACGAGCGGCGCGGGCCTGGATGATCTGGTGGTGATCTTTAGCGACGAGGCGAGCGGGACAGTGGCGGTGGCGCACACCGACGCCTCTGGCGCCTACAGCAGCGGCGCGCTGCCGACGGGCAGCTACCGGCTCCAGTTCCTCACCGCCTTCTCCGATGTGCTCACTAGCACGCGCTACCTCAGCGAGTTCTACAACGATGCGGCAACCTTCGCCGCCTCCACCCCCGTGGCGCTCGCCGCCGGCGAGAGCAAGGCCGGCATCGACGCGACGATGGCCACTGGCGGTAGCATCAGCGGCAGCGTGACGGGCAGCGGCGCGCCGCTGGCCGATGTCTTCGTGGTGGCGATCGGCGCAGACGGGCGACCGGCCGCGATTGCGCGCAGCGACGCAGCGGGCGCGTACGGCCTGCGCGGGCTGCGCGCGGGCGACTACACGCTGGAGTTCATCACCGCGTTCTCGCTGAACGAGGCGACGCGCGCCTACCAGGGCGCCAGCTACCCCACGCCGGTGACGGTGGGTGCGGGCGCGGAGACTACCGGCATCGATGTGGCGCTTGGCGTGGGCATCCGCGTCGTTGGCACGGTGAGCGCCGAGGACAGCGGTGTGGGCCTGCCCGGCGTGTTCGTGATCGTCTACGACGCGCTAACGGGGCGCCCAGTGTCAGCGGCGATCAGCGACGCGGAGGGGCGCTACAGCAGCTCGGGGCTGAGCCGCGGCCCCTACAAGCTGCGCTACGCCACCATCTTCTCGTCCAACCCCACAGCGCGCAGCTACATCGACGAGTTCTTCAACAACGCGAGCAGCCTGGCCAGCGCTCAGTCGGTGCTGGTGGTGGACCCCGGCCCGCGCACGCTCAACGTGGCGCTGGCGCGTGGCGGCACGATCAGCGGGCGCGTGACAGCCGCAGGCACTGGGCGCGGGCTGGCCGGTGTGGCTGTGGTGGCGCGTCAGGGCGGCCAGATCCAAGGCGTGGTGACGACGGACGAGACGGGCGCCTACAGCGTGCCTGGCCTGCCGTCCGGCGACCACACGGTCGAGTTCATCACCAGCGTGGCCTCGGAGCCAGAGGTGCGGCGCTACAGCGGCGAGCTCTACGACGACCAGGCCCTCGGCGGCGTGGGCACGCCGGTACTGGTCGTGGTGGAGCAGGACACGCCGAACATCAATGCGGAGCTGGCGGCAGCACCGTAGCAAGGGGACAGGGAACTGGGGACAGGGGGTAGGACAGCCGCTTTCTGAAGCACACACCACATGTCATGATGAGCGCAGCGAAGCATCTATCCCAGCCTACCGAAGGAAAGACCCTTCGCTGCGCTCAGGGTGACACGTATGCGCGCTTAACCGGCTCGTGCAACAAAGTGCGCCCCACTCCGAGGAGGAGCGGGGGGCCTTTAGACTTCGCTCGGGCTTACCCTGTGCCCTGTTCCCAGTCCCCTCTACCCTCAGTCGAGGTAGCCACGCAGCTTCTTGCCGAGGTGGGGGTGGCGCAGCTTGCGTAGGGCCACGGCCTCTATCTGGCGGATGCGCTCGCGGGTGATGCCGAACTCCACGCCCACTTCCTCCAGGGTGCGATAGCGCCCATCCTTCAGGCCGTAGCGCAGCTGGATGATCTTGCGCTCGCGCTCGGGCAGCTTCTGGAGCACCTCTTCAATCTGCTCGCGCAGCATCGAGGCGGCGGCGGCCTCGGACGGCGTAGAGATGCGCTCGTCCTCGATGAAGTCGCCCATGCGGCCCTCGCCCTCCTGGCCCACGGGCATCTCCAGGGAGAGCGGGTGCATGCTGGCCTCCAGGGTGCGGCGCACCTTGGCGGCGCCGATGCCCATAGCCTCGGCGATCTCCTCGGGGGTGGGCTCACGCTGCATAGACTGCTGCAGCTTATGGCTGGTGCGCTTCACCTGGCTGATCGCCTCGCCCATATGGACTGGCAGCCGAATGGTGCGGCTCTGGTCGGCGATGGCGCGCGTGATCGCCTGCCTGATCCACCAGGTGGCATAGGTGCTGAACTTATGGCCCTTGGTGTAATCAAACTTCTCGACGGCGCGCATCAGGCCGATGTTGCCCTCCTGCACCAGATCCATCATGGTGAGGCCGTACGAGGTGTACTTTTTGGCGATCGAGACGACCAGGCGCAAGTTCGCCTGGATCAGATGCTGGCGTGCATCGTGGCCCTTGGCGAAGGTGCGATCAAGCATAAAGCGCTCGCGGCCCGTCTCGTACTCCTCGCGCTCAAGGCGCTGCTTGGCTTCGTCACCGGCCTCCATGGCCTTGGCGAGCTCCACCTCTTGCGGGCCGGTGAGCAGGGGCACTTGCCCGATCTCTTGAAGATACATGCGTACCGGGTCGTCGAAGGCGATGTCGGAGAGATCAGGCAAGGCATCTTCATTCACATGACTGTTGCCCTGATCGAGCTCGGCAGCCGTCTCAACAACCCGCACACCCTCCGCCTGGAGCGTCGCGTAGAGCTTATCAACCTCCGCGACATTCAGCTCCGGCTGGGGGTACGCCTCAAGAATATCTCCGTAGGTGATATAGCCCTGCGCGCGCGCCATCGCAAGCAACCGCTCGCTCATCGGCCCCGACTCCTGTGTGGATGACTCGTTCTGCGTTACCATCCTCATCCTCAGGAAACCCTTGCCTATGCACGGCTCATCAAGATGAGACTGCGGCGCGTGTATTAACATAATACACGCACTGTCAAGAGTTTCCTGCCGTGCGCTGTGAATACAATCGGCTCAGTCGGACTATGGGGCTTACCGCTGACAGCCTGTTGTACGACAGTTCATCGTAGCTGCTCAGGAGAACTAAGGGGGCCGGAGCGAGGTTTTTACCCACTCTGGCCCCGCACGTCGCCGTGTGCTGCCTTTCGGCAAAAAGAAAAGGTTGAGCGCGATCACTCGAACCCCATCTGGTGCTGCACAATAGAGGGACGCGGTCGTGGCACCCCATTACCTTTGCCGGGAGCCACTATAGCATTATGCAACGGTTAAAGTCAACCCCTTCCGCCGTACGAATCAGCCTCGCAGCCGCGCTCTCAGCTCCCGTTCATTTTCTCACAAGCGGCTTCGCTGGGCAGTATGAGTCCACGCGGCGCGCAGGTAGGGTACAATACATGTCACAGTAGCAAAAAGTGTGCCGGAAAGGAGCTCCCCATGCCAGTCGTCATCGATGTCTGGTCGGATTTCGTCTGACCGTACTGTTTTCTCGTAGCCTCCAGTTTGGACAGGCTTCAGCAAGCAGAGGATCTGACCATCCGCTGGCGCTCCTTCGAGCTGCGCCCCAGCGGCTCGCCGCCGATGCCGTCAGAGTATCGCGCCCGTATCGAGGCCTCGCGCCCGCGCCTGTACGCCAACGCCCGCGAGCAGTACGGCTTGGAGCTAAACGACGGCCCCTTCGGGATCGACAGTCGCCCGGC
>JAYUYB010000512.1:0-8970 GCA_043752655.1 Chloroflexota bacterium | reverse complement strand
GCAAGCGCCGCCCTGATCGGCCCCTGATCGACCTGCTCGGTGCGGCCCTCGACGCCGAGGACGACGACCAGGGCTGCGACATCTGCCATCTCTGAGCGACGGAGCCACCATGCCGCCCGTAAGCAATCCCTTCGTGGACTACCTGAGTCGCTACACCACCGCCTCCCCGGACCACGAGGCCGCCTTCGACGAGTTTCTTGCCCAGACGCCCCCGCCTACTGGCGAGCCCTTGCACCTCACCACGCGGGTTGAGCAGTTTTTGCGCGAGCGCTTCGCCCAGCCCAGCCCGCCCTCAGTTATCCTCACCGGCAACGCTGGCGACGGCAAGACCTACCTCTGCCGCAAGATACTCTCGTCCTTCGGCACAGATGCCGACTGGGATGCGCTCGGCGACCAGCCAGTTGAGCGCGACGGCCTGCGGCTCCACGTTGTGAAGGATCTTTCCGAGCTCGGCCCGCAATCGGGCGCACAGCGACTCAGGGACCTCGCCGCAACTCTGGCCGACCCGGCAACGCCTGATCGCTTCCTGATCGCTGCCAACGAGGGCCGCCTGCGCGACCTGCTCAGCCTCGCCTCCGACTTGGCCGAGCTGGAACAGCGCGTGGAGGCACAGCTCCAAAATGGGCCGGCGGTGCTGAGTCCGCAGCTCATCGTGATCAACCTGACCGAGGGTACAACCTCGTCGTTTGTGCCAGCAGCCCTGCACTGGATGACCCACCCCGAGCACTGGGCGGCCTGCCTGGCCTGCCCCATTCTAGAGAACTGCCCCGTGCGCCAGAATGCCATATGCCTGCGCGACGAGCATGTGGCCAGGCGAGTTCAGCTGCTGTACCAGCTGCTCGAACAGCTGGACATCCACGTCACCGTGCGCGATATGCTCATCCACCTGGCCTACACCCTGGCGGGCAATAAGCGCTGCGCCGAGCTTCAGCGAATGGAGGCGCGCCACGAAGATCTGTCGCCGTTCGCCTACTACCAGAATTGCTGGGGTCGCGCAGATGACGGCGCCTTCCAACGCAAAGCTGGGGTAGTGCAGCACCTGGCCCGACTGCGCGTGGGCGACCACTCGCTCTTCGAGATCGACGACTTTATCGTGAGCGGCGGTGAAAGCGAGGCCGCGCAAGCAGAGCACGCCCGGCTGTTCACACCTGCCGTAGATCTCGATCACCGCCGCTTCGCCCAGGACCGCGAGGCCTACCTGAGCGGCGGGGCCGACCGCAGCGCGGCCGATGAGGAGCGCACATTGATGGGCTGGCTGCCCCACTGCCGCCGCAAGCTCTTCTTTGAGTGGCGGGAGAAGCATCAGGTAACGCGCCTGATCCCGTTCCTCTATCTGGAGCAGTATCTGGCGCTGCTAGCCGACGAGCGCGGCGCCCGCGAGCGCACGCTGCGTGAGCTTGTGCTGGGGCTGAACCGAGCCTTCGCGCGGCTTTATCTCACTGAGAGCGAGTATCTCTTCGTCACTACGCAGTACCTCCACAGCGCCGAACAGCCGCGGCCCCTCGTGCGGCTGCGCTTTCCGCTCACCGACATGTGGCTAGAGCTGGAGGATCGCGCCAGCCCTGCCTACGACTGCGAGCGCCAGACGCTCCAGCTGGTGATCGCGCCCCCAGCGCAGCTGCGCATCGGCCCGGCAGGCGAACGAGTGGAGTCTGTGCGCTGGCGGATCGGCCTGCTGATGTTCGAGTATCTGCTGCGCCTCGCCCACGGCGGCACCTACAACATCCTCGCCGAGGAGTGTGAGCTGGGTGTGCGCGGCCTCAAAGATCGGCTGCTCAGCGCCTTTGCGGGTGCGCCCGAGCAGGCCGGCCAGCTAGAGTTTTTTGTCGCCGAGCGGCGGCGCTACAGCCTGCGAACGCTCTCTATCGACGAGCACGACAACATTCGGGGTAAGGCATGAGCGCACACTACGGACACTACAAGAGCGAGCCGCACTCCATCGCAGCCCAGATCTGGGGTCATCGCCTGCGCAGCGGCCAGCACTGGATGGAGTACATGCTGGAGTTTCTCAGCGTGCTCTCCGGCTTCGACTATCGGCTTGGCCAGGGGCTGCCCCAGCAGGCAGACGATGAGCATTACCTGGCCAGGTATCGTATCCCCAAGCGCCTCGGGCTGCGCCGCTTTGTCTTCTACGATGGCCGCGAGAAGACGCCCGACGCCCGCGATCAGCGTGCCGCCGAGCAGCTTCGTCGTCGCCTTCAGGCGCACTTGCCCGACGACGCTGCGCACTCCGAGGAGCTGATCGGCCAGCTGCGCTCGCTGCTGCGTTCCTTCTCAGCCATCGAGGACGACCGCTCCTGGTACGCCAAGAGCCTCTTCCCCGTCCACGAGGAGTTTCTGCTCTGGGAGGCTTTGCGCAAGGGCTCCACCCTGCGACGTTACGCTGGCGATGCAGGGCAGCTCCAGCCCGCCCAGCTCGACCGCGAGATCGAGTTCTTTGCCCGCAACTTCTTCGCGCGCGGCGGCGAGCTCTATTACCTGATCATCTCTGCCGGCACCGAGGGCGACCCCGAGCGGCGCCAGCGTATCACCGGCAAGCTTGAGACGCTGCTGCGCCAGCGCAATCAACCCCTCGGCGCCCTCGCCCGTATCATCAATGGCGCCTGGGACGACCTGGTGGCCGACGGCGAGGAGCAGCAGGTGAGCGGCGCCCTCGGCTGGATTCTCGACCCGTGCTGCCCGCTCTACCGCCAGATTGCCGAAGATCTCGACACCTTCCTCGATAACGATCTGGACTCGCTGGAGTGCCTGGAGCTGCTGGCCCATCTGATCGGCTTCCACATTGTCTGCTACATCTACCATCGCGCCCACCCGGCCGGCGACCCCGAGGGCCACGCCTCTGGCAGCTGCCTGGAGGCATGCCTGCCGCCACTGCTGATCGATCTGCTCGGCGATGAGGACGGCGGCGTGCTCCGCGAGCGCTCGGCCGCCCTGCTACGCCAGCAGGAGGCGTGGCAGCTCGACCGGGCCCGCGAGCTGGTGACAGCGCAGATCCGCAGCTGGGCGGCCGCCCAACCCAACGATGCGGCGCTGCTCGGCTACCTGGAGCAGGAGAGCCGCGCCTACTTCCGGGTTGGCGGGACGCGGGCGAAGGGCAATTACGAGCGCGCCCTGCGCGAGCTGCACGTGCGCTACGATCAGCCTGATGCCGACCGTGCGGCCCTGCTGCGCGACTTTAGCGCCAGTATCTTCGAGACTCTCAGCCCGGATTTCCGCGACAACTTCCTCGCCGTCCACAGCAAGCTCGGTCGCGCGATCGGTCTGGTGGCGCCACGCAAAGGCCCCCGCGCCCGCTTCGCCCTGGGCGACACGCTGCTCAAAACCCTGGTGACAGCCAACCTGCACCCCGGCCAGAAGCTCAGCTTCGGCGACTTGCTGGCGCGGCTACACCGGCGCTACGGGATCGTCGTTGGCCCCGGCGAGGCTCACGAGGCCCAGCTGGTGGAGCGGCTGCGCATCAACGAGGAGTATTACGCCCGCAACCGCGAGGCTCTGCTCGTCCGTATGAAGCGCGCCGGCCTGGTGACGCAATACTCGGACGCAACTGCTCTCGTGAGCCGTCGCTAACCCTGCGGAGCCGCCATGAGTCTCTCCACAGACGCAATCATCGCCGCCGCGCTGCTGCGCTACCTGGAGGCGCAAATCCACGCGCGCTCCACTGCACGAGCCTTCTTTCGTGTTGAGGGCTTCAGCGAGGCGACCTACGTTGCGCTGCTTAACAGCTTCGAGACACAGGGACAGCTCGCCGGGCGCCCGCTCCTGGTTCGGACGGTCACGCCGATCCCTGGCCGCCCGGAGGTTATGCTGGAGGCTGCGCGCTCTGCCACATGGTATCGCAATCACCTTCCCGCAGGCCACGCCCTCGTGTTGATCCTCAACCGGCGCGCGGCCAGCGACGGCCAGAGCCTGAAGGATCTGTACCCCGTCGGCGAGTCTGCCCTCACACGGGACGGCCTCGGCGAGCTGATCGACGCGGCCTGCACCGGCTATCAGCTGAGCGGCGACGAGCGACGCCTGCTCGTGGAGTTTGTGCGCCGCCTGCGCCGCCTGCACCTCGAGCCGCAGCTGCGTGACCTAGCGGAGCTGCTACGCGCCATCGACGCTACGCTCCAGCAGAGCCCCGGCACACCGCTGGCCGTGGCCCTCGCCGAGGCCCTGCCCTGCCTGGGGCTGTTCCGCTGCCGCGAGTTGGCCGACCATCTCAACACTCCGCGCGGCGACAAGCTCATCCAGCAGCTTCAGAGCGCGGCGCGCATCGGCAGCGAGGTGCTCGACGAGCGCGCACGCAGCGAGTATCTTGCCCGCCTGGACAAGGCCGAGCTCGCCGACGACAGCGCCTTCGGTGGCCTAACCATTGCGGCCAAGAGCGCTCTGCTGCGCAACTTCGTCGATGGCCTGCTGAGCGCCGACCGCACCGCGCTGCTGCGCGCCTTGAGTATCGACTGGCGCGAGGTGCAGCTGGTGATCTCGTCGCGCAGGCGCGCGAGCAAGGCCGAGCACTATGGGCGGGTGGCCAAGAAGCTTCAGGACACCGCCGAGCAGGCCGGGCTCGCGGGCGACGATCTTGACGAGCTGGTTGAGAGCCTGCGCGAGGGCCGCGAGCCGGATGGCGAGGCCATGGAGCGCATGCTGGGAGAGAGCGGAGACGCGCTGGGCAAAGCGCTCCGCAACGACCTGCGGCGCATGGTGCGCCCGCGCACGCGCCGCAGCGCCGACTTTCTCGTGGGCCTCACCGCCCTTGCCGTCGATCTGCTGCACCCGCGCCAGGGAGACTCGCCTGCCAGCGCACAGCTGCGCGTCACCGTTGCGCCGGCAACACTGGAGCGGCGCGGCAGACTCCGCGAGGCCGCCAGCGTCTTTTTCACCGTCTACGGCGGCATCGAGCAGGCGCTGCCGAGTGTGGTCTGGCAGCTTGGCCCGCTGCGGGCGCTCCTCGCCAGGGAGGCCGCGCCCGCCGACGAGGTGGAGGGCGAAGAGCGCGAGCGGGTGGCCCGCGAGGATGTGACCTTCCGTGTCGCCGTGCTGGACGCCAAGGGCAGCGAGATCACTACGGCTGAGCTGATCTGGCAGTATCGCGCCGACAGCCCTGCTGCCGCCACGCAGCGCAACCTCGCCGCCGAGTATGATCTGCTCGAGGCCGACGACGCTGGCCCGCTCTTCGCCACGCTCGCCCCCAGGCTGCGCGTGCCGATCTACAACAGCTGCCCACCACTCGACGAGATCGGCGACCTCGACCTGCGCCGGCCGCTCCATTCGCTCGGCGCCTGGTACGAGCGCCCCGGTGATCTGCGGGCAGTGCTAGAGACGCAGCTACGCGCGCGTGCCCGCCCTCAATCCTGGGAACTGCTCGATGCAGCGCTCTCTAGGCTGGAGCAAGCGTGGGCAAACTTCGTCGCCACCGCCACTGGGCAGGGTCTGCTGGGCGCGGAGATCGGGCAGCTGCTGGGCGCTTACGAGGCCCTGCTGGGCACGGCCACCACCGCGCTCCAGAACGGCACCGAGGTGAGCTATGGCTACAGGCTGCTCAACCAGGCCTGGGTGATCGGCCCGTCAAGCTTCAGCAGCTGGGCGCTGCTGCCGCTGCTCCACCCACTGAAGCTGCTCTGGTGGCGCGAGCGCGCCCGCGCCTTCAACGACATTATCGCCCGCCTGCTCGACCCAGACACACAGGCACAGATCGTGGATGTGCGGCGCTTCCGGCAGGAGCTCGCAGCAACCTACGGCTCCAGCGGCTTCCCGCCCGTGCTGGCCCTGCCGCCTAGCGAGGGACGACCGGCCGAGCGCTTCCTTCCGGTGGAGGAGGCCGAGGGCTACGAGCTCTACTTCCACGAGTCGGCGGGCGCCGAGGCGTACGGCCTCGACACCGACCTGCTCGCCGAGGACGAGAATGAGCTTGCCGCTCTGCGCGCCGTCGAGGGCATCGCCGCCGTCGTGCAGGACTACATCGAGACCTACCCCTTTGTCCGTGACGGTGTGGAGATCCTGCTCTTCGAGTGCCGCAATGGCGCCCTCCCTGGCATGTTGATCGAGCAGCTTACCAAAGCCGGCGTGCGGCGCGGCTGGTCGGTGCGGCTCACTGTGATCGTCCACACCCGCGAGCGCGGCGCGCCGCTTTTCCGCCGCGTGAGCGAGTGGGTAGCGGCGGATCGCTCGCAGGCCGAGGGCCGGGGCCAAGCCTACTTTCCGCCCATCACCGTCAAGGTGCTTCAGTGTTCGTCTGAGGAGCTGTTCAGCCGCAACGAGGACACCGACATCGTGGTACTCGCCGATGTGCTGGCCGATCGTGGGCAGCAGGTGCGCTCGGAGCTCGAGCCGCTGGAGGGCGACGACGTGCCCGCCAAAGGCTACCTGCCAACCTACCGCGCCCGCCAGGAGCCCTTCCAGCGCGGCGAACGGCACCGACGGATCGTGCTGAGCGCTCCGCAGCAGCCTGTCGTGGTGCGCCTCTTCCTGCTCGCCCAGCACGCCGCCCTCGACAAACGTGCCCCGCGCGCTGGGCACGAGGCGCGCTTCTACCGCGACTTGAGCCTGGAGGCTTGGGAGACCGAGATCGAGCGCCTCCATGATCGCTTCAACTGGGTGATCTGCTACGACCCGACCATCGACCGCTTTCTGCTAGAGGCGGCTTTCCCCGACAAGGTGCGTGTGATCCGCTACTCACTCGGCCTCGGCGCCAAACGCCAGCATAACCTGACGGTCTCGTCGTCGGGTCGCTCGCAGCTGATCGTCACCCGTCGGCTCGCCGCGCGCCTGGGGCAGCTTTTCCCACAGGCGCCCGAGCCGTTTCGCGCCGAGGTGTCCGCCAGGCTCGTCGATGAGGCCAAGCAGGTGTCGGGCGACATTGTGCTGCGCGCGGCGGGGCCGGGGGCATTTCTGAACGAGTTGATTGGCCTGGTGGCCGCAAAGTTCGAGACCGAACGGCGCGCTCACACAACTCGTCAAGGTGCGCTCGCCACCTGCATCCTGCTCGACGACTTTGAGCACTGGTTTGGCGGCGGCAAGTTCCCCGACCTGCTCTGTGTGGCGATCAGCCGCGCCGACGACGGCAGGTTGGACCTGCGTCTGCAAGTGCTGGAGTCCAAGTGCGTGGGCGAGCTCTCCTTCGACACCGAGGCCACCGATGCCCAGATTCAGGTGCGCAACGGCGTGAGTCGGCTTGCGCGGGCCTTCGCCCCCGGCAATGCCCATCTCGACGCGCTCTTCTGGTACGACCAACTCTACCGCGCCGTGGCCGGCAATCTCGCGGTAGAGCCCGAGCAGCAGAGCCTCTGGGAGCTGTTCCGCGACCAGCTGCACACCGGCGCGTTTCAGCTGGAGATCAGCGGCCACAGCTGGATCTTCTGCTATGACGGGCAGGCCACAGCCGCCGCTGGCCCCGATGAGCGCCCCTTCGCCGTGCAGTGCGAGGACGCTCCCCAGGCGCCGCTATGGGCGCACCACTACGGCCGCAACGAGCTGGCAGCGCTGCTAGGTGCGCTGGTGCAGGCCCGTGGCGGGCCGCAAGCTCCACCTGAGGTATGGGCGCAGCCTAGCGCAGCGAAGCAGGATAGCGAACGGCCCACGGCCAACCACAGGCCGCAACATGTAAACGTCCGACCACCGACCACCGACGACCTACCACCGACGACCGACAACGCTCCGCCCCCGCGTCCCGCAACCGTTGATACGCCCCAGGCTGCGGTCGCCACTCCCGTTGGTGTGGCGGAGCCTGTCGCTACACCGCCTCCATCCACGCTCCTCAGCGACACGGAGCATGCGTGGCTGAAGGATAAGGCCCGCGACCTGGAGCGAGCGCTGCGCCAGCGCGGCGTGCAGCTGGAGCCGATTAACCCCGCCCATGCAGACGTGGGGCCAAGCATCGTGCGCTTCAAGCTGCGGCTGCGCCCGAACGAGTCGCTGCGTCGCATCCAAGGCGTAGCCGAGGATCTTGCCCGCGACCTCGCCCTTGCCGGCACGCCGATTATCGACAATGTGCTGCGCAGTAATTTTGTGGGTGTGGACATTCCACGTGAGCGCGCGCGCACGGTGGAGCTACGCCCGTTGCTGGAGCAGCTTGGCAAACCGGGGCCGGCCGAGCTGCCGATCATCATCGGGGTGACGCCAGATGGTGCCCTTGTCACCGAGGATCTCTCTGAGTTCCCGCACCTGCTGGTTGCCGGCGCCACTAACTCGGGCAAGTCGGTCTTCCTGCGCGGCATGCTGCTCAGCCTGATGACGCAGTATCGGCCGGGTCAGCTCGAGCTACTGATCGTGGACCCGAAGCGCACCGACTTCACCTTTTTTAACCGCTCCCTATACCTACGTGGTGGCAAGGTGATCATCGAGCGCAACGAGGCCCGCGACGCCCTGCTGGAGTTGGTTCGGAGCGAAATGCCGCGCCGCCAAGATCTGATCGCCAACCGCAGCCTCAAGGTGAAACTTTTCAACCAGCGCTACCCCGCGGAAGCACTTCCGCCGATTGTGGCCCTGATCGATGAGTACGCCCTGCTGGTGAGCATGATGGATAAGAAGGAGCGTGAGTCGTTCGAGCAGGACCTGATGGTCCTTGGCGCAGCGGCACGCTCCGTGGGCATTCATTTGGTGCTCGCTACGCAGCGCCCCAGCGCCGATATTGTCACCTCCACACTCAAAGCCAACCTCGACGCGCGCATCGCCTTCCGCGTTGCCTCGCCCATCAACTCCCGCGTGGTGCTCGACGCTCCCGGCGCCGAGCACCTGCTCGGGCGCGGCGATATGCTCTTTCGGCGACCCAGCGGCGAAGTGGTGCGCCTCCAGGCGCCGTTTATGGACGAGGAGGCGATGCAGGCGTACCTCGGAGCGCTATAATAGCCGTCTAACCCTCCGCCCGCGCGACGAGGTGCCCAGATGGCCGCAAGCCCTGCCCGCGCCCTGCCCTCCGGGCTGCTCACCGCCCCGGCCGCGATCCGCAAGCACTTTACCCAGGGCGATCTCACCTGGGTCGATGTGATC
>JAYUYB010000511.1:0-3689 GCA_043752655.1 Chloroflexota bacterium | reverse complement strand
AGGAGTGGCGCCAACACCCCACCCGCTCGCAGATGCCCGGCGGCGAGAGCTTCTCCAACATCCTCAAGCGCACGCTCGACTTCAAAGAGCAGCTCTGCGCGCAGCACAACAATCAGAGCGTGCTCGTGAGCACCCACGATGTGGTGGTGAAGATCCTCGTCGCCGACGCCCTCGGCATGAATATGGACCGCATCAACCGCATCTGGGTGACAAACGCCAGCATCTCGGTGATCGAGTACGGCGACGACCTGCCCTACCTTGTGAGTCTCAGCGAGGCCTGCCACCTCGGCACTTTGGCGAGCACGCGCGAGGGGCAGAAGGCGCTCTGAGGGAGGAGAAAACGTCGGGGCGCCCCTCGTGGGCGCCCTTCGAAGCTATCTAACGCTAAAAGGGGTGCCCGCAAGGGGCACCCTTACGCTCAGTCAGCAGCTCTGGTTCGTCACCAGCTCGCAGCGGTTAAAGAGCAGCGCCCAGAGCTTGCCGCCCAGCTGGGTAGGCACCTCCACGAGCTGGTAGCGCAGCATACCGTCCCAGATCAGCTCGTCGCGGATGGCGGGCCTGATCAGCGTCCACTGCGCGATCAGGCCCACGTTCCACGCGATCAGCAGCGCGGCGGCGACGAGCAGTGGCCACGGGCCGAGCCGCGGGCGCAGCCACTCCAGCAGCGCGGCCAGGCCCAGCACAAAGATCGGCGTCACCTCGATCAGGCGGCGGAAGCCGAAGGCGCGCCGCAGGTGCCAGGTGGTGCCGAACGCGCCGTTGATGTAGGTCTGCGCGAGGAAGCCTGCCAGCAGCAGCAGCGCCAAGCCTGCATCGCGCCGACCGAGCACGAGCAGGCCCGCAAGCCCAATCGCCAGGACCGGGCTCCAGAGGAAGGCGCCCCGGCCTGGGTCGATCAGCGTGTTCAGGAAGTTCGGGCTGCTCCAGATCAGCTTACCGCTCACGGTGGACGAGGGCGTGGGCTGCCCGTTGAGGATCTGGTAGGCCACGAGCTGCGGTGTGAGCACCAGGGCCAGCGCCGCCAGGAAGGCCGCGTGGCGTCCGAGCAGCGTCGCCACATCTCCCCAGCGCCGTGCGCGCAGCAGCCCCACGTAGACCCACAGCGCCTCCAAGGCCGGGATGATCAGCAGCAGCCCCAGCTGCTCGCGCGTGATCACCATGAGGCCACCCACCAGCCCGAGCAGCAGCCAAGCGCCCAGCCCGCGCTCCAGAGCACGACCCCAGTGGCGCATCCAAATGTTTAGGAAGAGGGCGAAGAGGAAGAAGCCCGTGGCGTGCGACCAGGGCATGGCGATGTAGGTGTAGAACACCAGGGGCGAGGCCAGGAAGACGGTGAGCGTGGCCAGAGTGGCTGCAAAATCGCCTGTGTAGCGCCGTGCCAGCCTGTAGGTAAGCAGCAGGCCGAGCAGGCTGTAGAGCGCGGTCATCAGGCAGACGCCGAGGATGTACGGGCGCGCGTAGCCGTCACGGGGGATAGCCGCGCCAAAGGCGTTGGCGAGCTGCACAAACCCGTCGGCCAGCAGAAACCCCGGCGCCCACATAAGCGCGGAGCCAACCGGGGCCACATTGCGCAGCAGGCCGGTCACGGGGTTCGGGTTGTTCGCATCCTCGCGCAGCAGCGCGTTGAAGATAGCCGGGTCGCCGAAGCGCTGGCCCTGCTCGGCAAAGTGGGTGTACTCGTTGCGGAAGTCAAGGTCGCCGTCGAAATAGACGGAGCGCAGGTACGAGAAGTACTGCACCTCGTCGCTCAGGGCCACACGGGGCACGCTGATCGGCAGGAGCAGCAGGAAGATCAGCGGGATCAGCCAGGGGCCAACCGGGCGCGCAGCGATCCAGGCGCGCAGCCGACCCCACGCTGCCCAGCGATCCGGCGCGGCGAGCGGGGCCGTGCGGTCAGAGCGCATGTGTCATACCTCACGGTGACCGGGAGAGGGGAGAGAGAGGGGGGAGAGGGGAGAGGCGGGAGCGAGCGGGGAGGGAGGGGAGAGAAGGGAGGGAGGGGAAGTAGTGAGGCGTCTCCGCCCTCTCCGCCCTCTCCGCCCTCTCCGCCCTCTCCGCCCTACCGCCGTATCACAGGCAGGCTCACCTGCGGGCGCGTAATCTGGCTTAGTGCAACCGACGCTTTCAAAAAGCCATCGGTGGGGTTGCCCGCTCCATCCAGGAAGCGCACATACACGTGGTAAGTGCCTGGCTGCAAAGCACCGCTCAGGCCGGAGGCGAGGCTCCAGTTACTGATGCTGAAGTCGTTGCCTGTGGCGGGCGCCTTGAGCGGCAGCCAGACCAGGCTGCTATCGGTGGTCGGGTTCGCAACCTCGGTGCGGCTATTGGCCACCCAGACGCCCCAGTAGCCACGGCCAGGGTAGCGGTCGTCGGTGACGCTGACGCCGCTAAAGGCCAGGCGAGCGAGGATCGTCGCACTGGCATCCAAGGTCACAGCGAGCGTACCGGGGCTTGTCGTGCTCAGCACCGGCTTAACCTGGTCGAGAATAATCGTCTGGGTGTAGTCGGTTACGTTGCCGGCGACATCGCTCACCCGCACCAACAGCTGATTCGGTCCAGGGATCATCGCGCCGGGGTACGGCAGCACGTTGGCGAAGGCCTCTTTGCTCACTAGGATCGCTTTGTTGACCGAAGTGGTGGTCCTGCCAACGGACACATCCTTCACGCCGCTACAGTCGTTCGTGCCCTGTAGCCCAAGGTAGTAGATCGGGTCACGGGTGTAGCCAGGGTCGCCGTCGCTGGCCCCGCCGCTACTCACATCCGCAGGCACCGACTGAATGGGCGTAAACTCACGGGCCTTGCTGCTCAGGTTAGGGTTGCCCACTGCCAGCGCGGCGTTGATCCCAGTGTCGATGATGATATCGTCGCTCTGGGCCATGCCGGTGTCGTTGTCTGCCTCACGCACCTGGGTGAACAGCCTTTCCGCGCTGCAAGGCGCGTTTTCTAGGATGCTCGCAGGCAGCGGAATATTCATGGGGTTGGCGAACGCCACCCAGCCATTCGAGTCGGTGGCGGCGTCGGTGGGCTCAGCGCCCCAGCGCCAGCGAATCTGCGTGGGCGTGCCCTGCACATTGGTAAAGCTGAGGGTAACTGTGAGCTCGCGCTCCGAAATCGCCTCGCCGTTCTCGATCACTGGCTGAGCGCCCACGGCAACTCCGGCAGTGGCGGCAAAGAGCAAATAGCGCACAAACGAACTGTCGCCGGCGAAAAGCTCGCCCGCCACATGCGCATACGCAAGGTCGCTCACCGATGTATCCATGCGTGAGTTGAAGATCACGCCGGCATCATTGGGCGCGTCAACAGGCGTTGTGAAGGCAGTCGCAGTACGCGGGCGCACGGTGTAGTAGACGCGGAAGCCCGCCCCGGCGTTGGCATTCCACTGCATATGCACGGTGCCGGCAGTATCGGTGTCGATGTTCACCGTACCCTTGTACTCTGCCGGGCCACCGATACGGGTCGTCTGCCAGGGGTCGTTGCCAGTGCGGCTGGAAAGCCATGCCCCAGAGAGTGGGCCACTGGTAGCCTCGCTGCGATAACTCACAAGGAGCGCACCATCGGCACTGTAGGTCGCCGTCGGGTCGGCAAAATCATCGGGGGCGGGGCTGATATTCTGGGTAACAAAGGTGCTGCCATTCCATGCCCCCGCAAAGACCTGGAGCTTATCGATCGAGCGCACACCAGCCGTAAAC
>JAYUYB010000510.1:0-3690 GCA_043752655.1 Chloroflexota bacterium | reverse complement strand
AGACTCCGATGATACCCACGAAGCGGCTGCTTGGCAGCGCGTCGAGGGGCGGCTTCAACTTATCGATCAGCCGCTGGACCAGGGCCTCGCGCCCGAAGAACAGGTGCTGATCCTCGACCGTGAAGGGGCGCAGGCCCCGATAGGGCAGCTGATCGGGCGGGGGCGTGCCCATCACTTCAGGCGGAACGCCTCGAATCGCAGCAGTGAGCCTTTGGAATGCGCGGGCGTCATCGATACTGGAAACGAACTCTACGTACGCAGTCGTGCGAATGAAGTCCGCCAGGACAGCGTACTCGCTCCAGCGCCCGCCGGGAAGGATCACCGGGATGGCCCGGTAGTTGCGGTGGGGCTCGTCCACCAGCCGCTGAATGGCGCGCTCCATCTGGCTGTGCTGCCAGGGCCCTAGCCCGCTTGGCCCCACGCAGACGGCGCAGCACGAGCAGCTGTTCAAGGCCTGAGCGATTACGGGCATCCAGCTTGTGCCAGGGACGATGTGCCACTCGTCGAGCCAGGGTCGCAGCCCCGCCGACTGCAGCCGCTGCGCCAGTACCTCAACGCTGGGGCTGTCGTCTTTGTGGTAGCACAAAAAGACGTCGCTCTGCCCGTTCGCTGGAGACATATGGCTCTACTACCCTAGTGCTGCTATTGATTGTGGTGTGGCCTACGTAGGAAAATAGCACACTCTTGCCGTAGTGCAATAGCCACTTATATCAATATTCGGTAAAGAATTCCTACCGGCGCTTGCAGAGCTATAGCGATCGTTTAAACAAGGTTTGTAGGTGCTTCACAGTCTCGGACCCTGGCAAGCTCTTTGTGCTGCGCACTATTGCGAATATTGTGCCGCCAGTCGGCGCCGACGATACGGTCGGCGCCATTATCGAGTACGCCGTGCTGCACCTGCGCGTGGCGCGCGTGATCGTCTGCGGCCACAGCGGGTGCGGCGGGGTCGCGGCCCTCAGTGCCCAACTAGACATGGACGCGGAGCCGCATCTCGCCCGCTGGGTTGAGTTGGCCCGCCCAGCGGTGGCACGGGTTGCGGCAGATGCGGTGCCCGAGGCCGAGCGGGCGAACGCTCTGGTGCAAGCGAATGTGCTGCTCCAGTGCGAGCATCTGCGCACCTACCCGTGCGTCGCGGCGGCGCTGACTGCCGGGACGCTGCGCATCTACGGCGCGTTCTACACCCTGCACAGTGGCGAAGTTCTGATCTACAGCGACAGGCGCCAGGCCTGGGTTGCGCTTCCCCCGGCGGTGGAGGAGGGTGGCTGAGCGCACAGAAGCGTACACACGTTCGACAAACGCATCGCGCATCCGCAGCTCCTTGCATGTACCCGGCGAGCAGGGGGCCGTCACGTTGCAGCTTGGTCTGATTCGTCCTTGGTGCGCCACAGTTCGCGCAGCTCGGCACTGCTGGCGAGCAGGTCATTCAGACGCCCCTGCGCCTCGACACGCCCAGCTTTGAGGACGATAATCCAGTCGGCGCGCTGCAATGCTGCACGGCGATGCGAGACGGCAAGCACCGTGATGGAGTCTGGTGTTGCCGCCAAGCGTTCCCACAGCAGCCGCTCAGTCTCCACATCGAGCGCGCTCGATAGATCGTCGAACACCAGCAACTCCGGCTGGCGCACAAACATGCGCGCGGCGGCGGCGCGCTGCATCTGCCCACCGCTCAGGCGTACCCCGCGCGGCCCAACCATCGTTTCCAACCCCTGATCTAACCTCAGCAGATCAGCGTCGAGCACAGCCTGATAGAGCCCCGCTTGAAGCCGTTCGTCCTTCGTCGTGATGCCCGCAGATAGCCCCATCAGCAGATTGTCGCGCAGGGTCTCACTGAACAGCCGTGGCACCTGCGGTGTGTAAGCGACCTGTGGCGGCACCATGAACGCTGCCAGGTTGTCGAGCCGCTTTTCGTTCCAGCGCACCTCGCCGGCCTGCGGCGGCAACAGGCCAAGCAGCGCCCGCAGCAGGGTGCTTTTGCCGCTGCCCATCCGCCCGGTGATGACCACAAGCTGCCCGCGCTCGACACGCAGATCGATCGCCTCGACGCCGTGATCGCTGCCAGGGTAGCGATAGGTTAGCCCCGTGACAGTAAGTGTGCGCAGGGCGCCCTGCTCAGCTTTGGCAGGCTCGGCAATCACCGGCAGCGCGCCACGCATGCGCACATCGCCAGCGTGCCGCGTCAGGAGCATGGAAGGCGCGCCTTGTAGCAGCTCGATCGCACGCCGCAACGATACGCCCACCTGCTGGTAGCGCGTCACGTAGCCGCCGACCATGCCCATCACGAACGCCATCCAGCCGAGGTACGAGGCGAACAGCGCAAAATCGCCAACGGTGAACTGGCCCGACTGCAACGACTGGGCCGCCAGGATCAGCAAGACCCCGGTGGCGATATTCGATGCACCGAACGAAAACGCGTCGATCAGGTTGGTCAGCAGCTGGTCGCGCAATGCCGCAGCCCGCCGGATCTCGTTGACGCGTTGCAGGTGCGCCACGACGTGTGTTTCCGCCCCGGCGACCTTGACCGCCTGCACCGCTCCAAACAGCTCGCCGAGCAGCCCGGTCACCTGCCCGATCGACTCCTGGTTTGCCTTGCGGTAGCGCCGGATGCGGTTGTTCAACAGGTTGACGAAGGCTAGGATGAACACTAGGGGCAGAAAGCCGAACAGGGTGATGCGCAGATCGATCCGCGCCAGCGTGACAAACGCGATCCCACACGCCAACAGCTGCCCAATTGGGTCTGCTGTCCAGGTCATAAAGACACTGATATGCGCCATATCGTCGCGTAGTCGGCTGACCGCCTCGCCCGGCGATGAGTCTGGCGGCAACGCGTTCGCGCCCGGTCGCCCCAGAATGCTCCGGAGCAGATTGTGCCGCATCAGCGTGTCGGCCACCAGCATAGCCGCTTTTTCGCCAAACGGGAAGGCGAGCGCCGTGGCCGCGTGGGCGACCGCGACGCCGATCAGCACGCCCGCAAGCGTCCACAGCGTTGCACGGGCGTCGCTCGCAACCAGGGTGCGGTTCGAGAGCTGGTCGAAGATCTGCCGGATGAAGATCCCCGTCACCAGCGGCCACAGGTAGAAGCTCACGATGCCCAGCGCGCTGAGCATGTAGAGCCCAGGTCGAAACAGGATCAGGCGGGCGACGTACCACCAGGGTGATCGGATTGTGGCCGGCTGCAAAGGTGCGTCCATACAAGTTCACCGTGCCTTTTGCCCCAGCGCCGCGTCAGGCCAGCGCGTCTTCCATGCCGACGCGTAGGAGCTGCGCAAAGCGCGAGTCGGGGTCGCGCACGAGCTCGGCGCGCAGCCCGCGCTCCTGCACGCGCCCATCTTCCAGGATCATAATCTGATCCACGCGCTCAAGCGTGCCAAGGCGGTGCGCAATGATGATCGCGGTGCGCCCGTGGAGCAGACGCGCGAGGGCCTGTTCGAGCTGGCGCTCGGTAGCTGGGTCGAGCCGCGATGACGCCTCATCGAGAATAATCAGCCCTGGGTTTCGCAGAAAGGCGCGGGCAAAGGCCAGCAGCTGCGCCTGACCCGCCGATAGCCCCGTGCCGCCCGAGGCCAGGAGCGTGTCGAGGCCATGGGGCAGCACGCGCACCCAGTCGCCCATACCGAGCGTTTCGATTGCGGCCATAACCTGCGTATCGGAGATAGTCGCGTCAAAAAAAGTCAGGTTATCGCGCACCGTCGC
>JAYUYB010000509.1:0-8977 GCA_043752655.1 Chloroflexota bacterium | reverse complement strand
GCCTGCTACAGCGCCTGGCGACGCCCGCCACTGTCAATGGCGCGCATGTGGCTGCCGCCGCCGCCCAGGGCGACGCGCTGGCGAGCGAGCTGATGACCCGCGAGGCGCATCTGCTTGGCCTCGGCTTCGCCTCCTGCCTGCATATCTTCAGCCCGGAGATCCTGCTTGTGGGCGGCAGCGTGGTGCTGAACAACCCGGAGCTGCTGCCGCGCGCCCGCGCCGTGGCCTACGCCCACGCCAAGGTCGATCTCTACCGCCAGGTGCCGATCAAGCTAGCCGAGCTGGGCGAGGCCGCAGGCGTGCTCGGCGCCGCCGCACTGGCCCTGCTCGCCTTCGAGGCGCCCTGATGCATCTAGCCCTGGCGCCCCGCCGCCGCCTCGCCACCCTCTACGGCGCCGCCGCCCCGCCGATCTTCGCCGCCCTCGATGCCGCGCTCGCCGCCCGCGCCGCGACCGGCCTCGCCACACGCGCATACGACCCTGAGGATGGCCTGCCCGAGCTTGGCGTGGCCCCGGCGCCCCTGGAGCCCGCCGCGCTGCTCGCGCAGCTACGCGCCGCGGCCGAGGCGTTTTCTGCGCAGGGTGCTATAATAGAAAGCCTCTGGATCATCGGTGGGCCGCAGGCGGTGCCCTTTGCCACGCTGCCGAACCCGATGCCCGACCGCGACGGACCGCTGCGCACAGACGCGCCTTACGGCCTGGCCGAACCGTCCGAGCCCATGCTGCGCTGGCCTGTGGGTCGCACGCCCGACGCCGAGCCGCTCGCGCCGGGCCTCCTGGCCGAGCAGCTGCGCCAGATCGCCCGCGCTCACGCCGCCGGCCCGCGCCCACCCGGCCGACTGCTCGCCATCAGCGCAGCGCGTTGGGCCGCCGTCACCGCCGAGCTGCTGGCCGAGCTTCCAGAGGCTGTTATCCAGCTGGCGCCGCCCTTTGTGGCTGGCGCTCAGGCGGCCCAGAGCCTGGCGGGCGCACAGCTGATCGTCTGTAACCTCCACGGTGTAAACAGCGGCGACAGCTGGTACGGCCAGGCGCCTACCGACACCGAGCTCGTTCCGGCCCTGCGCCCCGCCGATCTCGCCGGGCTCCGGCTCGATGGGGTGGTCGTTGTTACACAGGCCTGTTTCGGGGCTCGGCTCGCCCCCGTCGGCGAGGGGCAAACCCTGGCGGCGGCCATGCTTGCCGCCGGTGTGAGCGGGCTCTACGGCGCGCTCGGCCTTACCTATGGGGCCCCCGACCCGCCCCCCGGCGAGTCGGATCTGCTGGCCCACGCCCTGCTTGTAGCGCTGCGCGAGCCCGGCGCCCGCCTCGGCCAGGCGCTTGTAGCCGCCCAGGCCGCCATACTGCGCCAGGCGCTGCGCCGCCAGGGTGCCCCCGATGCGGACGACCTGAAGACGCTGCTCGGCTTTGTACTCTACGGCGACCCGACGCTGGCAATGTAGATAGGTGAGAAGCAATGCTCCATAAAGCTCGCAATGGCTATGGCCGCTCGCGCACCACGCCCCGCGACGGGCGGCGGGTGCCCACGGTGGTGGATCAGGTGGCCGCCCGCGTGGCCGCCGCGCGCCGCGTGGCCGCCGCCTTTATCGCCACGCGCTGGCCCGAGCTGGCCCAAGTGAGCCCCACGCTCACCGCGCGCCAGGCCGACGCACCCAGCCCAGAGCTGCTGGCGCGGCTTGGGCTCGACCGCACAGAGCTTGCGCAGCACGCCGACGCCGTCCGGTACACCTTCACCTTTGCTGGCGTGCGCGGCACCCCCGATGGCTCCGACGCGCCGCTGGTGGCCGCCGTTACGGTAGACGAGCAGCACCAGATTGTGAAGACCAGTGTGACACGCTGATGCAGCAGATCGAACCGGCCCCAGCCGCCCGCGCCGCCGACCAGCAGCGCACCCTGCGCCTTGCGTGGCTCAGCCTGCTCGGCTTCTTTTTGATCTTCGCTGTCCTGCTTGGCTCGGCCGGCCTGGCCGTGCGCAACCTGTATCGCACCGCCACCTTGGCCCACGGGGCCACCCTCTTCCTGCGCGGCCCCGCCGAGGCGATCGCCTGGCGCCCCGCCGACCGGACGATCTTCCAGAGGAGCGCGGAGCAGCAGGCGCTCGCCGAGGGCGACACGCTGCGCATCGCCACGTCGGCCGGCTACGGCCAGGTGGCAAGCATGCGGCTGTTCGAGGACAGCCAGATCGACCTGTGGGCTTCCGCCGAGGTGACGCTCGACGTGCTACGCACCAGCCGCTGGCACAGCGACACCCTGGAGGTGGAGCTGACGCAGCGTGGCGGCTACATGCGCTACGACATCAAGCCCAACCTGCCCTACGCCAGCACCAGCTACCGCGTGCGGATCGGCGACGCCACGCTGGCGCTGTCGCCTGGCGGCAGCTACAGCGTGGAGATGCGCGCCCCGCGTCTTGTGGAGCGCCCCGACGGCGGCAACGAGCTGGTGAGCGATGTGGCCGTGCGTTCCGGCGCCGCCGTGATCTACGGTGCCAACGGCAGCAGCGTGGCGCTGCGGGCCCGCGAGCGCGCGCAGGTGGACGCGGCGGGCAACCCTGGCCTGGCCGTGCCCGCCCGCTGGGAGCTAATTAGCGATGGCGGGTTCAGCCAGTACAGCGAGCTTGAGTATAACAACACCACTAGCACCGATCTCACGCTGCCACGCTCCTCAACCTGGCAGGTCTACGGCATCCCCGCGCTGCCGCCAGAGAATCGCGGCCTGTTCCGCCTCTCGCAGATCTGTCGCCCGCCAATTGTCAATAATGACTGCGAGGCCGCCGACCGGCGCACCGCCGCGTGGCTCTACCGCGCCGGGCAGCAGACGACCGGCTTCACCACGGGCGTGCGTCAGGAGATTGGCCCGCAAGGCGAGGGGCTCGACATCTCCGAGTACCGCGCGCTCCAGCTTAGCCTGTATGCCCGCGTGATCTTCCAGTCGCTGCGCGACGCTGGCGACCGTGGCAGCGAGTGCCCCGTGATGGTGCGGCTGCTGGCGAAGCGCTTCAGCCCCGCCGACCCGGAGGAGGAGCGGGTAATCTGTATCTACGTCGACGAGGACGGCCAGCCCAGCTCGGTGGAGGAGCCGGGCGTCACGTACCTCGCCATCCCACGCGCCGAGTGGGCCCAGATCAGCTTCAACCTGCGCGACCCCGCGTGGCTGGCCGACTACCGCTACCTGCGCAGCATCCAGATCTACGCCAACGGCCACGACTACGACGCGCGCGTAGCCGAGATCTCGCTGGTGGGCGCGCAGTGATCTACCACGGCATCGACATCATCGAGGTGGCGCGGGTGCGCCAGGCCGTCCAGCGTTGGGGCGAGCGCTTTCTGCGGCGCGTCTACACGCCGGGCGAGCTGCACGACTGCGGCGCCCCCCACGCCCCGCGCTACGAGTCGCTTGCGGCGCGCTGGGCCGCCAAAGAGGCCGCCGCCAAGGCGCTCGGGGTTGGCCTGAGCGGCCTTGGCGCGGGCGAGGGCGGGGCGCTGCTGCACTTCCACGAGCTGGAGGTTGCGCGCGGCCCCGGCGGGCGGCCGCTCCTGCGCCTCCACGGCGGCGCCGCTACCGCCGCTACGGCGCTTGGCATTGGTGAGCTGGCCCTCAGCCTCTCGCACACGCGCGCGCACGCCGTGGCGAGCGTGGTGGGGGTTGCGGCGTAACTCAGCTTCCGGGAAGGCCCTCGTCCTGAACGCCCGAGCCCTTTGGACCACGAAGCCGTGAAGCGTCCGCGAACCACCGCGAAACCGGCCACACGCGTTCGGATCGTGCCGTGCACGGTGACGTTCGCGCGGTTCGTACCACTTCGCGCTGTTCGCGGTCCAAACGTCCGTGCCGCTCGTGGTTCAGCGCCTGTTCGGCTAGCTCACCCAAAGCGCCCGCTGAGGTAGTCCTCGGTGCGCGAGTCGTGCGGGTTGGTGAACAGGTCGCCAGTGAGACTGTACTCCACCAGCTGGCCCGCGCGCGTCTTCGGCTGCATGAGCATGAAGGCGGTGCGGTCGCTTACGCGGGCCGCCTGCTGCATGTTGTGGGTCACGATCACAATGGTGAACTCGCCGCGCAGCTCGCTGATCAGGTCCTCGATCTTCAAGGTGGCGATCGGGTCCAGCGCTGAGCATGGCTCGTCCATCAGCACAACCTCGGGCGAGGTGGCGATGGCCCGCGCAATGCAGAGGCGCTGCTGCTGACCGCCCGAGAGGGCGGTGCCCGGCGTGCGCAGCCTGTCCTTCACCTCGTCCCACAGCGCGGCGCGGCGCAGCGCCCACTCCACTCGCTCCGTCACCAGGCGCTGGTTGCGCTCGCCGAGCACGCGCAGCCCATAGGCCACATTGTCGGCGATCGACATGGCGAATGGGTTGGGGCGCTGGAAGACCATGCCCACGCGGCGCCGCAGCAGGATCGGATCCACGTCGGGGCCATAGATCGCCGTGGTGTCGAGGCTCAGGGCGCCCTCGGCGCGCGCGCCGGGCGTCTTGTCGTGCATACGATTGATCGCGCGCAGCAGCGTGCTCTTGCCGCAGCCCGAGGGTCCGATCAGGGCCGTCACCTCGCCCTGGGGGATGCTCATGGTGATCGCGTCGAGGGCCTTGAAGTTGCCGTAATAGAATGTGAACTCGCGGGCCTCGATCTTGGTCGCGGAGGCGGCCTCTACCACCCGGGTGCGGGCACGGGCGGCGGCCGTCTCGGCGAAGCCCCCGGCCAGGGGCAGGCGCTGTGCGTCGCTCATCGCTAACCCACCTTTCCGCTGAGGTATTCCTCGGTGCGCGAGTCCTTCGGCGCCGAGAAGATCTGGTCGGTCGGCCCCTCTTCCACCAGCAGCCCGATCGGCGGCTTGTTTTCGTCGCGCTCTACCATGAAGACCGCCGTGCGATCAGAGATGCGGGCGGCCTGCTGCATGTTGTGGGTCACAATCACAATTGTATAGCGCTCGCGCAGCTGTAGCAACAGTTCCTCGATCTTGAGGGTCGAGATCGGGTCGAGCGCCGAACATGGCTCGTCGAAGAGGATCACGTCGGGGGCCACGGCGACGGTGCGCGCGATGCTCAGGCGCTGCTGCTGCCCGCCGGAGAGCGCCAGCCCGGAGAGCGCCAGCTTGTCGTGAACTTCGTCCCAGAGGTTTGCGTCGCGCAGGGCCTTTTGCACGCGGTCGTCGAGCTCGCTCTTGCTGTTGATGCCGCCAAGGCGCAGGCCAACGGCTATATTCTCGTAGATGCTGCGCGTGCGCAGGGCGATCGGCAGCTGGAAGACCATGCCGATCTTGCGGCGCACCAGGCTCGCGTCGATGCGCGGGTCGTAGATGTTTAGCTCGTCGAGCTTGACGGTGCCCTCAGCGCGGGCGTTCGGGATGGCCTCGTGCATTCGGTTCAGGCAGCGCAGCACGGTGCTCTTGCCGCAGCCCGAGGGGCCGATCATGGCGGTGATCTGGTTTGGCCGGAAATCCATGTCGGTGGCCTGCACCGCCTGGCGCTTGCCGTAGAACGGCTTCAGCTGGCGCATCGACATGCTGGGCGCTGTGTGGGTTGCGATCGGCATGCTACATGGCCCCCTTGATGCGCGACGTCACTACGCGCACGAGCAGGTTCACCCCGATCACCAGCATCATCAGCACGAAGGCCGTCCCCCAGGCGAGCTGATTCTCAGCGGGGAAGGGCGACTCGATGTACTTGTAGGTAAGCAGCGGCAGCGCTGCGATCGGCTCAAGCAGGTTGACGCTCAGGTTACTGTTGCCCTGGATCGTCAGCAGCAGCGGGGCCGTCTCGCCTGCGCCGCGTGCGAAGGCCAGCAGGGCGCCCGTGGCGATGCCGGAGATCGCGGTGGGCACGATCACGGTGAGCGTCGAGTACCACTGCGGCGCGCCCATCGCCATGGCCGCCTCGCGGGTGGCGTTCGGCACCAGCTTGAGGATCTCCTCGGTGGTGCGCGCGATGGTCGGCACCATCAGGAAGGTGAGCGCGATCGCGCCAGCCAGGCCCGAGTAGGTCTGGAAGCGCTGCACGATCAGGGTGAAGCCCACCACGCCCACCACAATCGAGGGCGCGCCACTGAGCACGTCGGAGCAGAAGCGGATAAACGTCGCCAGGCTGTTGCCGGGATACTCGGCCAGGAAAATCCCGGCCATCACGCCCACCGGCAGCGAGATCAGCAGCGCCAGGACTGTCACCATGATCGTGCCGACAATACCGTGGAGCACGCCGCCAGCCGACTGGATCTCCTGAGCGGGCAGCGCCTCGCCGACGGGGGCTTCGATGGGCAGGCCTGTGGCCGGGTCGAGCGTCACGCCGCCGAAGTCGCTGGGCAGGCCCGTGGCCGGGTCGATCTCGCCCCCCGAGTCGACCGGCACGGGGGGCTTGTAGGTCTGAGTGAAGAAATCCACACTCAGGGACGAGCCGCCAATGACAGTGACATAGCCGATGATCAGCACCAGCGGGATGATCGCCAGGGCGGTGGCGAGCACGGTGCAGCCGCGCAGGGTTCTGTCGGCTGCGGCGCGCCCCGCGTAGTTGCCCATGTTGGTCTGGATGCTCATGCGCGTGCCCCCGCCGGCCCGCGTGAGGTCTGCCAGACCAGATAGCGAGCGGCCATATTCAGCAGCAGGGTGATGCAGAAGAGCACCAGCGCGATGGCGATCAGGGCGCTCTCGTGCAGCGTATCATTGGCGTTGGTCAGCTCGCTGGCGATCAGCGAGGCGGAGGTAGTGGCCGGCAAGAAGAGCGAGCCCTCAATCCGCGTGCTGTTGCCGATCAGCATGGTGGCGGCCATGGTCTCGCCGAGGGCACGCCCGAGGCCGAGCATGACGCCGCCGATGATCCCGGCGCGCGCGTAGGGCAGCACGGCGAGCCAGATCACCTCCCAGCGGGTTGCGCCGAGCGAGAGCAGCACCTCGCGCTGATTGTTCGGCACGGCCATCAGCACATCGCGGGTGATCGCGGCGACCGTGGGCAGGACCATCAGGGCGATCACGATGCTGGCGAGCGCAAGACCACGGCCCGAGGCAACAGGGCCAGCGAGCCAGGGCACAACCTGCCCGATCGTGTCGGAGACCGGCGTGGCAATGTACTCGGTAAAGAAGGGGCCGAACACAGCAACGCCCCAGAGGCCGTAGATCACGCTGGGGATGGCGGCGAGCAGCTCGACCATAAAGCCGAGGGGCTGCTTAATGCGCAGCGGGCAGAGCTCGGCCAGGAAGATGCCGATTGCCACGCCAATCGGGCCGGCGAGCAGCAGGGCGAAGAACGAAGAGAGCAGCGTGCCACGGATGGCGGGCCAGGCGCCGAAGGTCGCCGGTGAGAGCTCGGTCTCGATCGGGTTCCACTCCGTCTGCCAGAGGAACGACCAGCCATAGCGCGCGCGCACCTCGGCGGAGCCGTTGTAGGTGACGATGCCGACCGCCACCACTAGGCCAACGATCAGCAGCGCGAAGAGCAGGGTAAGCAGCCAGAAGATCGTGTCGCCGTGCTGGGTCTGCCGCGCCCAGTTGCTGGAGGCGGCACGTGGTGCGGCCTTAACATCGGCCATACAGCTATCCTTGAGGGTACAGGGTACAGGGTACAGGGGGCAGAGCACAGAGCACAGAGCACAAAGGACAGGGACCGCAAGCTAGCCTAAGGCAAGGTTCGGATCTACGTTACAGTTTGGCGTCAGGCATAGCTTGCTGATGCGGTCACCCTGTACGCTGTACCCTGTACCCTTGCCTTAGCTGAGCATACAACAACGTGGTGCGGCCAGGGGCGCCGCACCACGTTGTTACGGGCCGCTGATTAACGGGCGGGGCCGTCGAAGACGCGCTGGCCGTTGACGGTGATCTTCTGGAGCTGGCCGATGGCCTTGACGCGCACGTTGGTGGGCAGGGGGGCGTAGCCGAGGCGGGTGGCGGCGCCGGTGCCCTCGGTGATCGACCAGTAGATGTAGTCAGTAAGGGCCTGGGCCTTTGTGGCGTCGGTGTAGGTGCTGCCGCGCACCAGCAGGTAGGTGAAGCCGGCCACCGGGTAGGCGTTGGGGTTGGGCGAGTTGGTGATCGAGACCACTAGGCTGTCTGGGATGGTCACGCCGTCGGCGGCAGCCGAGGTGGACTCAAGCGACGGGGTGACAAAGTTGCCGGAGGCGTTCTTCACCTGGGGCACGGGCAGCTTGTTCGCCAGAGCGAAGACCAGCTCGACGTAGCCGATCGAACCCTTGGTGTTGCGCACAGTGCTGGCGACGCCGGCGTTGCCGGGGGCGCCCACACCCACGGGCCAGCGCACGCTATTGCCCGCGCCCACCTTGGCCTTCCAGTCGGCGCTCACCTTGCTGAGGTAGTCGGTCCAGATCGAGGTGGTGCCGGAGCCATCGGAGCGGTAGACCACGGTGATCGAGGTGGTGGGCAGCGCGACGCCAGGGTTATCGGCGGCGATGCGGGGGTCGTTCCACTTCTTGATGGCGCCGAGGTAGATGCCGGCCAGGGTCTCGGCCGAGAAGCGCAGCGTGACGCCGGCGAGGTTGTAGGTGGGCACCACGGCGCCCATTACGGTGGGGACGTGGAGCGCATCGGGGGCCTCGGCCGTTACGCGGCTGGCGGTGAGGGCCGCGTCGGAGCCGCCGAAGTCCGTGAGGTAGCGGATGAAGTCGCGCTGGCCCTGGCCCGAGCCAACGCCCTGGTAGCTAAGCGTAACGGACGGGTTGACCTTCTTGTAGGCGTCGATCCAGGCAGCGTAGAGCGGCGCGGGGAAGGTGGCACCCGAACCCTTGAGCGAGGCGGTGAGCGGGCGCGGGGCCCAGCCCTGGGCGCTCACGGTGCTGCTACCAAGCAGCGCGAACAGCGAGGCGAGCACGACAAGGACGGCGGACGCGCGGAATACCTTCGTACGAACCATGGTACGGACCCCTCACTTTTTTTGGCGACACGGCACAGTTTGGTTTCGCGTTGATGCGCTCCTCTATCGTAATAGTCCTTTGTTAACGCGAAACAGATGCCGTGTTAATTTTAGGTTAAGCCTCGATTATCTACGTGTTATGCT
>JAYUYB010000508.1:0-3694 GCA_043752655.1 Chloroflexota bacterium | reverse complement strand
GCGCACGGCGTGCCGGCCACGGTGCTGGTGATCGAGGCCTGGAGCGACGAGACGACCTTCTACATCTGGAACGGCGCGCAGTACACCCCGCGTGGCGGCGACTGGGCGCCGCGCCTGGCTGACTTCACCTTCCCCGCCGACGGCCCCTGGCCCGACCCGAAGGCCATGGCCGACGCGCTGCACGCCCAGGGCATCCGGCTTATGCTCTGGCAGATCCCGGCGCTCAAGCAGGCTGAGGCGCCGCACCCGCAGCACGACGCCGACAGCGACCACGCCCGTGCGCAGGGCTATGTACTGCGCCAGGCCGACGGCGAGCCATACCGCAACCCGGCCTTCTGGTTCAGCCAGGCCATGATCCCCGACTTCACCAGCCCGGCGGCGAGCGACTGGTGGATGCAGAAGCGCGCCTACCTGCTCGACGAGCTCGGTGTGATCGGCTTCAAGACCGACGGCGGCGAGCACCTGCAGGGCCGCGAGATCATGGCGAGCGACGGGCGGCGGGGCGACGAGCTCGTCAACGCCTACCCGAACCTGTACATCGGGGCCTACCACCGCTTTGCCCGCGAGCGCCGTGGCGACGACGCCCTGACCTTCAGCCGGGCTGGTCACACCGGCGCAGGCGCGTTTCCGGCCCACTGGGCCGGCGACGAGAACTCGACCTGGGAGGCGTTTCGGCGCTCGATTGTGGCCGGGCTGAGCGCCGGCCTGAGCGGCGTGGCCTTCTGGGGCTGGGACATCGCCGGCTTCAGCGAGGCCCTGCCCAGCGCGGAGCTGTATCTGCGGGCGACGGCCATGGCCGCCTTCTGCCCGATCATGCAGTATCACAGTGAGTACACGGCACCCGGAGAGCCTTCGAAGGACCGCACGCCCTGGCGCATCCAGGAGCACAGCGGCGACGAGCGGGTGATCCCGCTGGCCCGCCACTTCGCCCGCCTGCGCATGGCCTTGCTGCCCTACCTTGTGCGTGAGGCCGCCCACAGCGCCTCCACCGGCGAGCCGCTGATGCGCGCGTTGCTGCTCGATCACCCCGACGACCCGCAGTGCTGGGCGCTCGCCGACCAGTACCGGCTTGGCCGCGACCTGCTGGTGGCCCCGGTGGTCGAGGAGGGCGCCACATCTCGCCGGCTCTACCTGCCGCGCGGGGCATGGCACGACCTCTGGACAGGCGTGGCCCTGGCGGGCAGCCAGTGGATCACGGTCGCCGCGCCGCTCGACCAGTGCCCAGTCTTTGTGCGCGCCGGAGCGCTCCTGCCACTCCAGCTCGGCGCGGGCCAGCGGCTGGGCGACGACGTGGGCAGCGGCACCGCGCCCAGCCACCTGACTCTGTGGGCCTACCCGGCAGGCGCGAGCAAGGGTGAGGTCGTGCTCGGCGGGGCGATGTATGGCATCTCGGCCACGGCCGAGCCAGCTGGGGCGGTGCGGGTAGATCTACCCGCCCTGCCCGTCCCGGCAACTATTGTGCTCCCCGACGGGCGCACGGCGACGGCGGCGGCGGGGCGGGCGCAGACCATCCAGCTCGCGTAGATCAGTCCGCTGTCGCCGTGGCCGCTGCAGCCGTCGGCGCGCTGCTGAGCAGCACCGCCCCTGCGCCGAGCACGAGCAGCCCCACTAGCCCCCAGAACAGCAGCTCGTAGCCGCCGAGCAAGCCCACCAGCAGCCCAGCGCCAACGGGGGAGACCGTGCGGGCGCCGGTGAGCGCCAGGTTCTGCGCCCCGTTGATCGTGCCATAGCTCGCCGGCCCGTAGTCCTCGGCCAGCACCACCGCCCGCATAATCGTGAGCGTCCCCGAGCCAGCCCCGAACAGCGCGATGAAGCCCAGTGCGCCAGCCGTCGTCGCCCCGGCGAGCGCCAGCAGCACCAGCCCGGCGGCCTGCATGCCGATCAGCCCGACTGTCACCCCGCGCCTTGGGAAGCGGTCAGCGAGCGGTCCGAGCGTCATCCGGCCAAGCAGCGACATCAGCCCAAACAGCCCGGCGACGGTGGCCGCGAAGCCCGAGCTATGGCCGCCGCCAACCATGTACGGGATCAGATGAACCGTCATGGTGACGCCGGCCACCGTGCTCGCGGCAAAGGCGAAGCTGAGCAGCCAGAAGCGTGGCTCGCGCAGCGCTACCTGTGTGGTCACGCTCCGCTCGGCGCTGGGCGTGTGCTCCGCACCCTGCGTCGTGGATGGCGCGCCGTCGGGCAGCAGCCCCAGCGCCTCAGGGCGGCGGCGCAGCAGCAGGGCGTGGACGGGGATTGTAAGCAGCGCCAGGAGCCCAGCAAGGGCGAGCAGCGCATGGCGCCAGCCAAGCCATGCGACAAGCCAGGCGCTCAGGGGGATGAACACAAAGCTCGCGAAGGCCCCAAAGAAGGTGAGCAGCGTGAGCGCGCGGCCGCGCTGGCGACGAAACCAGACCGCCACAATGCTGAAGGCCGGCTCGTAGAGCACGCCCGCCGAGACGAGCCCGATGCCCGCCATGATCAGGTAGAAGGCTGGCAGGGTTGTCACCTGCGACCACGCGATCACCAGCAGCGCGGCGCAGCTTGAGCCGATGGTCATCAGCGCGCGCGGGCCGTGCCGGTCAAGCCAGCGCCCCACCGGCAGCGCCGCCAGCCCGGAGCAGAGCAGGGCTAGCGAGTAGGCGCCGGTAAGCTCCACCGTAGACCAGCCGAGCTCGGCCTGCATGGGTGCGACGAATACGCTGAAGGCGTAGTAGAGGATGCCCCAGGAAACAACCTGCGCCACCGAGACGCCCACAAGCATCGGCCAGCCGTAGTACACGGGGCGGCGCAGCAGTTTCCACCTCACGAGCACTGGCCGCCATCACACCCGGAGCGAAGCTCCTCGCCGCGAGCAGGCAGCAGGCGGCGAGCGCGCCGCAGCAGCGTGCGCAGCCAGAGCACAGCCGCCGACGGGAGCAGGCAGCACTCGTAGCTCCCGTCGGGGTTCTGAATAATCATGCTATCGATCCTTGCCTACTAAAGCTGCCCTCCGGCTATCGGCTATCGGCACCTTGTACGGGCGCGCTATAGCGCGCCACTACGCGGCTATCGGCTATCGGCTATCGGCTATCGACCGCCACGCCACAGCAATCCGCCTTCGCCTCCGGCTCGCAGCATGTGCCCTGCACGGCGGGCGCGCAGCATGCCGACAGCTCGGCCACCGGGGTGAGTGTGATCAGCGACGGTGCCAAGCGCGCCGTGGTGGCGGGGCCACAACAGCTCTCCACCAGGTCAATCCCTGCTGCCACAGGCCCGGAGCAGACGCCTGTCTCCGGCAGCTCCAGCTCCACCCGGCGCGCGGCCTGCCAGTCGCCGGCCAGGGCCGCCACCACCGAGCGCACCTGCTCGTAGCCGGTGAGCATCAGGAAGGTGGGCGCGCGGCCGTAGCTCTTCATGCCAACGATGTAGAAGCCCGGCTCGGAGTGGCTCAGCTCGTCTACGCCGTGGGGCCGCACCGTGCCGCAGCTGTGCAGGTTCGGGTCGATCAGCGGCGCCAGGGCGGTGGGCGCCTCCACCGTCGGGTCCAGGCCCAGGCGCAGCTCGCTGAGCATGGCCAGATCGGGGCGCAGCCCGGTCGCCACCACGATCTCGTCGACGGGCGGCAGGGCGCGCTCGCCCGCGTGCACGACGATCCCCTGCGGCGTGCGCTCCAGCCTGTCGGTGCGCCAGCCGGTAACAAGCTGGATTAGCTCGGCCTCGACCAGCGTGC
>JAYUYB010000507.1:0-9039 GCA_043752655.1 Chloroflexota bacterium | reverse complement strand
GGGTATGACATATTGATTCGGGGCGCTGGCCCCCTTACGCACGCCGTCGCACCGAAGCGCGGCTATGGGTGCACAAAGGCCACAGGTGCGCGCTACGGTCGCCGCGCGAAGATCCGGCTGATCAGGTAGCCCAGGGCGAGGAAAAGCAGCAGGCCCATGATCAGCAGACCCCACCAGGGCAGCGGCACCCAGATCACAATATTCAGACGCGACCAGATCATCCAGAGCACCAGGCCCAGAATGCCTACCGACAACAGCGACCGCCCCGCTCGTGACATGGCAGAACTCCTTTGTTTGAGGGGACAGGGTACAGGGAACAGGCAACAGGGCGCCGGGAAATCCACCCCAAACTCCTGGCTCAGCGACGCTTCCTCTGCTGATTGATACGCGTGCCCTGCCCCTTTGGTTGCGCACCACCCTTCGCGCCTTCGCGTTCGCGCCCTTCGCTAGGTCGTTCGCGCCCTTCGCGCTCCAAACGTTCGCCCCGTTCGCGCCCTTCGCGCTCCAACCGTCCCCGCTCCTCGTGGTAGTAGCTGTAGCCACCTTCGTACACGCGCAGCGCGCCGTCGTCCACGGCGAAGATGCGGTCGGCCACACGGTCAAGGAAGTAGCGGTCGTGGGAGACCACGATGATCGTGCCGCTGAACTCCTCCAGCGCCGCCTCCAGCACCTCGGCGGAGGGGATGTCGAGGTTGTTGGTGGGCTCGTCTAGCAGCAGGCAGTTGGCGCCGCTCAGCATCAGGCGGGCCAGCTGCACGCGGCTCTTCTCGCCGCCGCTCAGGCGCGCGATCGGCTGCGTGGCCGCCGCGTAGGGGATGAGAAACCGCCCCAGCTTCGCCACCGCCTCGCCCTCGGTCATCGGGCGGAGCGCGCGCAGCGCCTCGATCGGCGTCTGCTTCAGCTCTAGCGTCTCGTGATGCTGGGCGTAGTACGCGGTCTGAATGCTTGGGCCAACCCAGAGCTCGCCCCCGTCCGGCGCGAGCAGCCCGCCGATCAGGCGCAGCAGCACCGACTTGCCGGCGCCGTTCGGCCCCACCACGCCCACGCGCTCGCCGTTCTGGATCAGTCCGACCGCGTCGAGCAGCACGATCCGCTCGCCAAACAGCTTATCGACACCGCGCAGCTCCACGGCCTTCGTACCGCCGCGCACGCGCGGCCGAAACTCCAGCGCCATCCTGCGCCGCTCCAGCACCGGGCGATCCACCTTATCCATGCTGTCGATCTGGCGCTGCTTGTTGCGGGCCTGCTTGATGTGGCGCTCGCTTGGCACCAGGCTGGCCCACAGCTTGAAGCGGGCGATCGCCGCCTCCAGCCGCTCGATCTCTTTCTGCTGGGCCACAAAGTCGGCCTGCTGCTTCAGCAAAGCCAGCTGCTTCTCCGCCACAAATGCCGAGTAGTTGCCCTCGTAGCGGCACAGCGCCGCGCCACCCTGCGCCGGGTCGAGCTCGGCGATGATCTGCACCGTCTCGTCGAGCAGGTAGCGATCGTGCGAGATCAGCACTACAGCGCCGCGAAACGCGCTGATGATCGCCTCCAGCAGCGCCTTGCGCTCCATATCCAGATGGTTGTCCGGCTCGTCGAGCAGCAGCAGGTCGGGCTCGCTGATCAGGCAGCGCGCCAGCCCCACAAGCTTGCGCTGCCCGCCGCTGAGCAAAGCCATCGGGCGCTGCCAGTGCTCTTCATCCAGGCGCAGCTGGCGCAGCAGCTCCTCGGCGCGCCCGTGCAGCGCGGGGCCGCCAAGGTCGGCGAAGCGATCCAGCAGGCGCGCGTGCTCGTCGAGCACCGTCGACAGCGTGCCCATGTCGTTGGCCAGGGCTGGATCATCCAGGCGCACCTCCAGCGCGGCGATGCGCGCCTCTAGCGCGGCGAGCTCGGCGTGGCCGGCGAGCAGCTCGGCCAGCACGGCGCGCTCCGGCTCGCCCGCGTACTCCTGGGGCAGGTAGGCCACCTTCGCGTGGCGACGAAACGTGATCGTCCCAGCCTCGGGCGGCTCGATCCCGGCGATGCTCTTGAGCAGCGACGACTTGCCCACCCCGTTCGGGCCGACCAGGCCGATCTTCTCGCCCGCCTGGATCGTCCAGCCAAGACCCTTAAAAATTGTGCGCCCGCCGTGGATGCGCGCAACGCCGCTGAGGTCCGCGATGATCATGATGCTGGCTCCGTTGCCGCGCTCCAGCGAGCCGCCCGCGCGTCCTGTCAAACAAAACGCGCCGTGGGCTGCCACACTGGCCCACGGCGCTAACATTCGTTGCTTCAAAAAGCCTTTACACAAATAGCCTGGCGCAGGGCACAGTAATCCTATGTGCTGCGCCCAGCGTGGAGCCACGCGTGCTCCTCCAGCTGCTTGTGCTTCGCTTCCAGCGCATACAACCGTCTCCCACAATTGTCGCTTGCGCTGTAGAATACCACCTGGTGCGTGGGCGGTCAATCCGACCTTAGGCGGGGTAAGCGGGGCCAGAAGTAGTTCGAAAATCTGCGTCATCTGCGTCATCTGTGGATAAATTGACCGACACATACAACGAACGATTGGTAACATCGCCATCGCGTGCTACGATACAGTACAAGAACGGGAACTCTTCACTAGCAAAGGAGCCATGCATGAGCCTCGTTGAGGACGAGATCGAGCTGGTTGGCACACCTATGCAGGCGGGTGCGACGCGCGAGGGCCAGCAGGTTACGCTGATCGTGGTGGTGGACGACGCGCAGAGCGCCGATGCGGCCGTGAGCGCCTTCTCCAGCGACGCGGCCGCCATCGTGCCGAACTACTACATCGACCAGACCAGCTACATCCGCCAGTTTGTCGCGGACGCCCGCGCCGGCAACGGCATCGAGACGGCGATCTACAAAAGTCGCCGCCGCAACATTGATCGTATCAGCCTGAGCGTGCGCCTGGAGCGCCCCGACGGCGCCGACTACAGCGACATGCAGATCGCCGCCGTCAATCGCCTGATCGAGTTCTTGCTGGAGCAGCACAAGCTTGAGGTGGGTGCCCTCGCCACTATCCTCCCCGACGACGAGGGCCGCCCGCGTGTCTTCCCGTACCTCCCGCCGCCCGTAGCGGTAGAGCTGGACGGTGGGCTGCTCGGCGCTGGCCTCGACCCGGCCCAGCAGCTGTTTGTGGATCTTTACGGCGAGACGTACAAGCCCCGTGGCGGCAGCCTGAAGCTCAACCAGGCCTTCCCACTCCATGCGGCCAAGCTGAATCTGGGCGCCCCGATCAGCCTGAACGAGCCCCCGCCCGTGACCATCGAGGGCCGCGTGTTCAACTTCCAGCCCTACGCCCGCGATACGATCTTTAACGAGGGCACCGACTACGCCGCCGTGCAGACCATGAGCGCCCTGTTCGACTCGGAGCGCCTGGAGATCCCCACCGGCGGCACCGGCCGCGGCCTGCTGGATGCTACCTACCGCGCCGCGATCAAGGCGGCCAAGGCCAAGGGCCCGATCAAAGGCAACGAGACGCTGCATCCCGACTGGCGCTTCCACCATGTTGCCCGCAACGCCGGCTACGGCCCGCCGCTCAGCGGCAACTACGTAAGCGACGATGGCAAGTTCGCCGTTCAGGTCTTCGCCGGCGAGACGCTCTTCACCCCCATGACGGCTCAGGCTGAGTGTACCTATCTCAGCGCCACGCCCCCCGACGACCCCGCGCACGCCGTGATCTGGAAGGAGACCTACAAGGTTGCAGGCGCCGCCTACGACGCCAACTCCGACTTTCATCAGAAAGCCCTGGAGCTGAAGCTCGGCGCGCCGCTGAGCGGCGTGTACGACGCGAACCTGAGCGGAACCCCGTGCAAAGTGCAGATCTGGGCGCTCGACACGCTCTACAAAGGCCCCGACGGCCAGATCAAGCGCATGAGCGAGCTGCCAAAGCCGGCCGAGGTGCAGAGCTGGGCGCCCAAGGCCCCAAAGCCGGTGCCGCCTACGCCTCCGAACCCGCAGCCCCCACAGGTGGCGCCAGGCAAAGCGGGCGCGCCGCGCCCCGGCGACATCACCTGGCCGCCGCGCCCCGACTTCCCGCAGCTGATGGATCGCAACGGCGCCCGCGAGAAGGCCCTCGGCCGGATCGAGTGGCGGCGCGCCAAAGGCGACTTCGTAACGATCACGAATGGCTGGGAGCGCGACAATATCATCGCCATCCAGGTGCCGCAGCTGGTGAATATCAAGGGCGGCCAGGGCGGCAAGCTGCAGTTCCACAAGCTCGCCGCCGAGCAGTTCAAGCGGCTGTGGGCCGCCTGGGAGGCCGCCGGGCTGCTCGGCTTCGTGAAGACCTTCAACGGCAGCTTTGTGGCGCGCACCATCCGTATGAACCCCAAGGCGCTGAGCAATCACGCCTACGGCTCGGCTTTTGACATCAACGCCGACACCAACGGCCTGATGCGGATCGCGGCCCTGGTGGGCCAGCCCGGCTCGGTGCGCGAGTTGGTGCCCATCGCTAACGACCACGGCTTCTTCTGGGGCGGCCACTGGAACTACGACGGCAAAGGCGCCAGCGACGGCATGCACTTCGAGTGGGCTGTGGCGCGCTAAGGAGGACGGAGGCCCCCTCTCCCGCTCAGGGAGAGGGGGTTGGGGGTGAGGGCAGATGCGCCCTACCTGATCAGCCCCTGGCTATACATCAGCTCGGCGTTGAGCAGCGAGCCGCCAGCCGCGCCCCGAATGGTGTTGTGGCTCAGGCAGACGAATTTGTACTCCAGGATCGGGCAGGGGCGGATGCGGCCCACCACGGTGCTCATACCGCGCCCAGCGTCGCGGTCGCGCCGAGTCTGCGGCCGGTCGGGCTCGTCGCGCACGATGATCGGCTGCGCGGGCGCGCTGGGCAGCTTCAGCTCCTGGGGCAGCGCGCGAAAGCTGCGTAGCGCGTCTACAAGCTCCTCCAGGCTCGGGCGCCGCACAAAGGCGAGCGAGAGACACTCCAGATGCCCCTCCAGCACCGGCACGCGGTTGCAGTGGGCCGAGATCACGAAGGGCGCCGGCTGCACGCTGCCGCCGTGCAGTGTTCCGAGCATCTTCTGCGGCTCGCTCTCCACCTTCGGCTCCTCGCCGCCCACGTAGGGAATCACGTTATCGATCGCGTCGTAGGCGGGGACGCCGGGGTAGCCCGCGCCCGAGAGCGCCTGCATGCTCATCAGCATCAGCTTGGTAACGCCGAAGGCGTCGTGCAGCGGGCGTAGCGCCATAGTAGGGCCGGTGGCCGTGCAGTTCGGGTTGGCCACAATCGCGCCAGACCAGCCGCGCGCTTTGCGCTGCTGCGTGATCAGCTCCAGATGATCCGGGTTGACCTCCGGGATCAGCAGCGGGACGTCGGGGTCCATGCGGTGGTCCGAGGCGTTGGTGCAGACGATGTGCCCGGCAGCGGCTAGGCGCGCCTCGATGGCGCCCGCCGTCTTGCTTGGCAGCGCCGAGAAGACCAGCGGCGTATCGAGCAGCGCGTCCTCCGCGAGGATGGGCATAGCGGCGATGGCGACGGGCATGGGGTGATCGAGCACCCAGCGGGCGGCCTCGCCGTAGGTCTTACCGGCGCTACGCTCGCTGCCTGTGAGCGCGCCAACCTCGAACCAGGGGTGACCTTCCAGCAGCTGTAAAAAGCGCTGGCCCACCGTGCCGGTGGCGCCAAGCACTGCGACACGAATTTTCAAGCGAACCTCCCTGAGTATGTGAATGTCACTCCATTATATTAGAAACTCGTGGGGGCGCCCCTAAGAAACTCGTGGGGGCGCCTCTAAGAAACTTGTGGGGGCGCCCCTAAGAAGCTCGTGGGGCGTCCCTTGTGGGCGCCCGACTGGTAAAATCCGGTGAAAATTGCCTGTCAATCTGGCCTTCTATCGTGTATACTCACCAGTAACCTGTGAGAGCTGCTACAGATATTTGGTCGCTTTCCCCCCGCGTTCGCTCCTCCCACGCCGCAGGAGCCTGCTTCTCTAACGCCCACCTACATCACGTTTGAAGCCGGCATACCTGAAGCGCGCTCTCAGATCAACGAAGATCACAAGCGGAAGGAGGCAGATCGATGCTAGACCCACTGGTTCAGCGACTGCTTGAGCACGCCATCGACACCCCCGTTAAGCTCCATCTTCTGCTGCTTTTCCACGAAAATCCACGCCTGGAGGCCAGTTCCTTTACCATCGCCAACCGTGTCTGCCGCGACATCTGGAGCGTCGAGCAGGCGCTGCACGAGCTCGCCGAGGATGGTGTGCTGCGCCACACAGCCGCCGGGCCTTGCGACAAGCTCTACTGCTACGCCCCCCGTGACGAGCTGATCGACTCGATCCAGCGTCTGATCTGCGGCTACGACGACCCACTAGAGCGGGATACGCTACAGCGATCCATCCGCGAACTCGCTTCCTACGCGCCGTACCGCCGCAGTTCCGCCTGGGAGCGACAGATCGCGTAGGATTGCTTGCACGCATGCCAAGCGGCCCGCACCGATTCGATTGGTGCGGGCCGCTGTGTGTTAACAGAGCTTTAACGCAGGGTTGCTCGCTCTGCCGCACTGGGACGGTCTGAACTTGGGCTTTGACCAAAGCGGCGTCCACACCAGCGTGGACTGTTGGTTTAGTTTGCATCGTCGTCTCCTGCCGCCACGGCTTCATCGAGGCCGAGGATGTGGGCCATTTTCGTGATCGCCTCCCCCGCCTCGCCGTCATAGACTTGGCGGTAATACTTGTCGGTGGTGTCGGCGTCGGTGTGGCCAGCAATCTCGGCGCGCACGTTGCGATCAACCCCCTCTTTTGTTTCACTTAGTTTTAGCGTGTCCTGATGCGGTAAACACGTCTTTTGTTTCAAACGTAAGCGTGAAACAACATGCATGTAAAACACATCGTGAAACACAACGAGATCGCATGTACACGCTAGGATGTACCTGGGACAGAGAAGTACGCAGTTGGTCGCAGGACACGCACCACGTCCATGCTACTGCTCGGTGAAGCGCTCCTTGACGTGCCGGCAGACAGTGGCGGTGTTGTGATACCACCAAAGCTCGTTGTGCAGGAACTCGTCGTTTATGGCTTGTTCCTCACGCTGTACGTGTTCCGCCAAATATCCATCCTTACCCTCGCTGTCACGCGCGAGGAACGCTGCGTAGTCGACCCGGCGAGCCTGCCTGCCGATGCGCGCTTCAACGGCACGCGCGACCCCATCGTGCAAGACCTGGTCATCGCGGTCGAGGTCATCCGCTGCGTGCGTGAGGAATGAGTCGTCCCCGCCACCAACCAAACGATCCTGGCCCCGCTGCCACCCGGCTTTCACGGTGCCTTCGGTCCCACGCTCCAGGCTCGCATCCCGGCGCTCGGTCACGACACCAGCAACGTCGCTCAGCCGGCCCTGCTGAACTTCCTGCGCACGATGGGCCTTTCCATCGGCGCCGACACGCTGGCGCGCCTGCTGCGCGACCAAAGCGGCCGCTGGAGCGAGGAAGCCGAGGCACTCCATCAGGCCGGGCTTGCCAGCGGCGCGTGGGTTGCGACCGACCAGACGTCGACCCGTGTGGATGGGCAGAACGAGCCTGGCCGTCGTGCTGCACAAGCGCCTGGTGCTAACCTTGCCGTGGGAGCGGACCTTACCGGCAAGCGCGAGCATATCTACCACGCCGCGATGCGCGACCCCTACACTGCCGCTGAGCTTGATCTCGACCAGATCTGGGCGCTGGTGGACGACCTGATCGCCGCTCACGGCGACTGGCTGCCAGCCTACACGTAGCGCAGTGCGCCTCAGAACGCGGCGCATGGATGTGTGCGGCTCTGCTCTGCTTTTATTCGTCGCCGCACAGCTAGATCCAGTTACCTTTTTTTTACGCAGTGTATAAGTAGAACCCATTGTGGGTTCACGTCGAACATGTCTTCAGACAATGGCGTCAGTGTACCTGAGGAGGAATCGCGCATGCAGTGGAAACGTACCCGCCCGCTCGTAGCGGTCATGATGACTCTTGGCTTGCTGGTGAGTTCCCTGGCCGTCGCGGAGGCCTCACACGACCGCAACCGCCCGAGCCGGGCGGTGTCTTACATCAATCCTGACACCGGCGCGGCCACGGCCAACGCCGATGTTGACCCGAACTCCAGCTGCTTCTCGCCAGATCGCACTGATACGCAGCAGCTGAGCGATTCTGGGACGACGAATCGCAATGTGCATAACGACGCCTGTTTCTTCGGTCGCTCCTGGCGCGATCGGGATCAGAATGCGACGAAGATCGATGCTCCTGCCACGTACGAGTCGCGAGGCGTTGGCTTCATTAGCGCATGCCCCGACCCTGATGGCGCTGGCCCGAAGGTCGCCGTGCTGAGCGCTGACAAGAAGAGCTGTTTCCAGAGCGGCTACCAGGAGAAAGGGATGGCCGGCGATGAGGAGTTCCACGCGCGGCTGAACAACGACAGCCAGCCGGGCACCCAGACGGTGGTCTGGTGCTATGACCCCGATCGTGATGGTTGCTCTGACGAGTACGTCAAGGACACGATCTCCATCAACTGGGTTCGCTAGACCGCTAACGCTACCCTGGCTGTGGTAAGAAGCTAATCCTGTCATACGTAACCCGCGCGCCATCCCAGCGATAAGGATGGCGCGCGGGTTTCCCTTCAGTTCGTCATAGAAACATTCGAGCTTGGCAAGGCGGGCGGCAGTGCGACGCTTCGAGGGCGGTGGAGGGGGCTGCGGCATGGTGGTGGCCTCTGGATGTGGCTGGCTGGATAGCTCACTAGCGTACAGAAGTCCTCAACGCTTGTCTATCCTTGCTGACTATTTTGTAAGCGTTTTTGTGGCGTAGCTATGACGACTGCCGCACGAAAACAGCCAGGAGCACGCAACGAGCGCGCTCCTGGCTGTTCGGGTGTTCGGGTGTTTGGCTCCGGGCGTTCGCGCGCGTTGTGAGGCCCACGAACACCCGAACACCCGAACGGTTACGCTGCGACCGGCTCCAAGGTCGCCAACAGCGCCTCGGCGACCGGCAGCTGGGCCAGGGCCTCGTCACGCCGCTGGCGCCACAGATCAACATCCGCCTGGGCGCGTGCCTGAAAGCGACTGGCGCTCGCGGCGACGGTATTCAGGTCG